>NZ_JASCOO010000095.1:0-15769 GCF_029959485.1 Stenotrophomonas sp. PS02301 | reverse complement strand
GGGGTATCGGGACCGTGTGTTGCCATGGATGGCAACACACGAGCTTACAGGGACGTACTTGCAGCGGGTCCCGGTACCCCACCCGCGTCGTCCCAAACCCTCATCACCCGAACACCAGCGCATCCGCCGTTGCCGTTGCCGTTGCCGTTGCCGTTGCCGCAAACAGTAAAACCGTCAGCCATCACCAAGATGGTCAAACAACCCCGGCTGGCGAACCACCTCCCGCTCCCGGAATCCCCCCAACCCCACCCCCACCAACCGATACCGCGTCTCCAACGGCAACTCCACCCGCGCCCGCAACCCCAACGCAATATCGCGCAGCGCCTCCAACGAATCCGGCGGCGACTCCGGCGTAAAACTGCGCGTAATGATCCGGAACTGCGACGTCTTCAACTTCAACACCACCGTATGCCCCACGCGGTCCGTCTTGCGCGTCGCCAGCCACGTCTTCTCCGCCAACTGCACGATCGCCGGCGCCAGATCCTCCAGCAGCAGATCCTCGGCGAACGTATCCTCCGACGAGATCGACTGCACCGGCTGATCCGGCTCCACCGGCCGCTCATCCACACCGCGCGCACGATTGAACAACCGTCCCCCAAACGTCCCGAACCGCGCCTCCAGTTCCTCCAGCGGCAGCGCACGCAGATCACCCACCGTCGCCACGCCCAGCTCGGCCAGCTTCGCTGCCATCACCTTGCCCACGCCCGGCACACGGTTCACCGGCAACGGCGTCAGAAACTGCTCGATACGATGCGGTGGCACCACGAACTGCCCGTCCGGCTTGCGCCAATCCGAGGCGATCTTGGCCAGGAACTTGTTCGGCGCGATCCCCGCCGACGCCGTCAGCTGCGTCTCCTCGCGGATCTGCGCGCGGATGATCTGCGCGATCTCCGTCGCCACCGTCATCCCGCCCTTGTGCTCGGTCACATCCAGATAGGCCTCATCCAGCGACAACGGTTCCACCAGATCCGTATGCCGCAGGAAAATCTCGCGTACCTGGCGTGACACCGCCTTGTAGCGGGCGAAATCCGGCGGCACGAACACCGCATCCGGACACAGCCGCTCCGCACGCACCGCAGGCATCGCCGAACGCACGCCAAACACACGCGCCTCGTACGAGGCTGCGCACACCACCGAGCGCATGCCCCGCCACGCCACCACCACCGGTTTGCCCCGCAACGAAGGGTCGTCACGCTGCTCCACGGACGCGTAAAACGCATCCATGTCGACGTGAATGATCTTGCGGGGGCGGGACACGGGCGTTGGCACTCGAATTCAGATGAACAAGATTACAGCCACACGCCGCAGTATGGTTGTTGGATAACAACAACATGCGTTTTTGAACCTGAAAACACTACGGCGGCGTACGGTTAAAACGTTTGATTGAATCACTTTTTCTCATGCACTCTTGAGCACTTGCTTCATGCAAGAGCAGTCGACCTGTGGTCGGCTCACCCCGATGACAACTTCCTCAGGATTGCGTTTTCCATGACTCGTCTCAACGCGTTCTCGCGCGACCAGCTGCTGGCCAGCGCCCGCGGTGAACTGTTCGGCCCGGGCAGCGGCCGCCTGCCCAATGATCCGATGCTGATGTTCGATCGCATCACCGATATCCGCGAGGACGGCGGCCCACACGGCAAAGGCATGGTACGCGCGGAACTGGATATCCGCCCTGACCTGTGGTTCTTCGACTGCCACTTCCTCGGCGACCCGGTCATGCCTGGCTGCCTCGGCCTGGATGCCATGTGGCAGCTGACCGGCTTCTTCCTGACCTGGATCGGTGCGCCCGGCCGTGGCCGCGCCCTGGGCTGCGGCGAAGTCAAATTCACCGGCCAGGTACTGCCGAGCGCCAAGCGCGTTACCTACGAAATCGACATCTCGCGCGTCATCAACCGCAAGCTGGTGATGGCGCAGTCCGACGCCCGCATGCTCGTCGACGGTCGCGAAATCTACTCTGCCAAAGACCTGCGTGTAGGTCTGTTCACTTCCACTGAGAACTTCTGATGCGTCGCGTCGTCATTACCGGAATGGGCATCACGTCGTGCCTGGGCAACGATCTGGACACCGTCTCCTCCGCACTGCGTGAAGGCCGCGCCGGCATCCGCCACCTGCCCGATCATGCCGAAGCCGGCCTGCGCAGCCATGTCGGCGGCAACATCGAGCTGGACCTGGATGCGCAGATCGACCGCAAGGTGAAGCGCTTCATGAGCGATGCCTCGGCGTATGCGTACATCGCCATGCGCGATGCGATCGCCGATGCCGGCCTGGACGAGGCGCAGGTCGCCAACCCGCGGACCGGCCTGATCGCCGGCTCCGGCGGCGGCTCCAGCCAGTGGCAGGTGGAATCGGCCGACATCCTGCGCGCGCGTGGCGTGCGCAAGGTCGGCCCGTACATGGTGCCGCGCACGATGTGCTCCACCGTGTCGGCCTGCCTGGCTACCGCGTTCCAGATCAAGGGCCTGAGCTACTCGCTGTCGGCCGCCTGCGCGACCTCCGCACATTGCATCGGCGCCGCCGCGGATCTGATCCGCCATGGCGCGCAGGACGTGATGTTTGCCGGTGGCGGTGAAGACCTGCACTGGTCGATGAGCGTGATGTTCGATGCGATGGGCGCCCTGTCGACCCGCTTCAACGACACGCCGGCCTCGGCCTCGCGCCCGTACGACAAGGACCGCGACGGCTTCGTCATCGCCGGTGGCGGCGGCATGCTGGTGCTGGAAGACTACGACCACGCCGTGGCCCGTGGCGCACGCATCTATGCCGAGCTGGTCGGTTACGGCGTCACCTCCGACGGTGCCGACATGGTCGCCCCCTCCGGTGAAGGCGCGGTGCGCTGCATGAACATGGCGATGGAGCACATCACCGCCCCGATCGACTACCTCAACACGCATGGCACCTCGACCCCGCTGGGCGACGTCACCGAGCTGAAGGCGGTGCGTGAAGTGTTCGGCGAGAGCATTCCGCCGCTGTCCTCGACCAAGGCGCTGTCGGGCCACTCGCTGGGTGCGGCGAGCGTGCACGAAGCGATCTACTGCCTGCTGATGATGCGCGATGGCTTCATTGCCGGCTCGGCCAACATCGGCGAGCTGGACCCGCTGGTGGAGGGCTTCCCGATCGTGCGCGAGACGCAGCCGGCACAGCTGAACACCGTGATGTCCAACAGCTTTGGCTTTGGCGGCACGAATGCGGCGCTGGTGTTCAGTCGCCTCTGACTGCAGCCCGTGTCCGCATGAAAAAGCCCGGCCATGTGCCGGGCTTTTTCGTGGTCCAAACGGGCAACGCCGTTCGTTACCGCGCGCCGGTCACCGGCAGCAGCGGCACCAACAACTGCCGTGCATCCAGCAGCGAATCCACGATGCGGTGCCCCAGCGCACGCAGTTCCTCATCCGGATGCACCAGGTCCGGCACCTGGATGGCGGTCATGCCCGCACCCACCGCCGCGCGGATGCCCGCCGGGGAGTCTTCCAGCGCCAGGCAGCGCGCCGGGTCCTTGCCCAGCTTCTGCGCGGCCAGCAGGTAGATGTCCGGGGCGGGCTTGGGATGGGACACATCGCTGCTGGTCACCACCACCTCGAAGAACGGCAGCAGCCCAGCGGCGGCCAGCTTGCGCGAGGCACGCGGCTGGCGGGTGGAGGTCGCCACCGCACGCGGAACGCCGTGCTCGTGCAGCAGCTGCAGGATCTCCAGGATGCCGGGGCGCAACGGCAGCCCCTGCTGCGTGCGCGCTTCGTACAGGTCGTGGCAGCGCGCGAACAGCGCGGCGACCTGCTCGGCATTCACCGTCTGCAGCAGCAGACGCTCGCAGTCGCGATCGCCCAGGCCCACCATGCGCAGCCAGAACCCCTCCGGGAACGGCAGCGCCAGTTCCTGTGCGGCCTGCGACCAGCACGCGATCGAGACCCGTTCGCTGTCGATCATCAGACCGTCCATGTCGAAGATGACGGCGTCGGGCAGGAACGGCAGCGCGGCGAAAGCACTCATGGGACGTTGAACAGCGTCTCGAGATCGGCCGCATCCAGCCTGCGCCACTCGCCTTCAGGCAGTTCGCCCAGCGACAGCCCGCCGATGCGACTGCGGTGCAGCGCCTCGACGTGGTTGCCGACCGCCGCGAACATCCGGCGGGCCTGGTGGTAGCGGCCCTCGTGCAGGACCAGCTGCGCCTGGCGCGGGCCGTTCACGTGCAGCTCGGCCGGCAGCAACGGCTTGTCGTCCGATTCCAGCAGCAGACCGCCGCTGGCGAAGCGCGCGGCTTCATCACCGCGCAGGTCTTCGGCCAGGGTGACCTCGTAGGCCTTGTCCAGGCGCGACTTGGGCGACACGATCCGGTGCAGCAGCGCGCCATCGTCGGTCATCAGCAGCATGCCGCTGGTGTCGCGGTCCAGGCGGCCCACTGAAGACAACACCGGCGCGCGGTCGCGGTAACGCGGTGGCAGCAGGTCGTAGATCAGCCGGCCTTTGTCCTTGGTCGAACAGGTGTAGCCGCGCGGCTTGTGCAGCAGCAGGGTCAGCCCCTGCGGCGGGTCCAGCGGCTCGCCTTCGACCCGGATCGCCTCATGCGCGACCGCGTCATCGGCGTAAAGCACCTCGCCCTCGGCATCGGTGATCAGGCCGGCACGGAACATCCCCTGCACCTGCTTGCGGCTGCCATAGCCCAGGTTGGCCAACAGCTTGACCAGCTTCATGCGCGGCCTCCGCGGCCCCACTTCGGCTCGGTGCTGCGCGGCGTGCGGACCGGCGTGGCGCTCTTGCTGGCCTTGGTGGCTTCGATCAGCTTGAAGCCATCGCGCTCGGCGGCCACGCGGACCTGGCCGAAGCTCTCGTTGAGGATCTGCTCGTACGGCAGGTGGCGGTTGGCCACCAGCCACATCCGGCCCCCGGGGCGCAGCGCCTGCGCGGCCACGGCGATGAAGCGCTGGCCGATGTCGGGGCGATCCGCGCGCGACGGGGTGTGGAACGGCGGGTTGGTCACGATGAAGTCGTACTCGCCCTCGATCCCGGCGGTGACGTCCTGCCAGTGATAGGCCAGCGCCGCCGGCTTGCCGAGCGCGGCGAGGTTCTCGCGGGCCAGCGCCAGCGCGCGGCCTTCGGCCTCATACAGGTCCAGCGCGGTCACGTTCGGGCAGCGCGCCAGCACTTCGGCCGAGAGATAACCGAAGCCGGCGCCCAGATCGGCGCCACGCCCGGCCAGATCGGCCGGCAGCTGCTCCACCAGCAGCGCCGAGGCGGGATCGATGCGGTCCCAGGCGAAGATGCCGGGGCGGCTCTGGAAGCGGCCGCCAAGGATCGCGCGCGGCGCGTCCAGGGTTGCCCAGCGCTGCGCGAGCGCGGCGTCGTGCTGGCCGTTGAGCGGCGCCGTCCAGTAGGCACGGCAGTGGTTCTTGGTCAGCTTGCCGCCGAGGCCGGCCAGCTGCTGCAGGTCGCCTTCGCCGGAGCGGGCGCCTTCGTTGTTGTGCTGGCAGGCCACCACGATGCCGCCCGGGGCGGTCAGGGCCAGCGCACGGGCGAACAGGGCCTTGGCTTCCTCGCGCTGGCGCGGCGGCAGCACCAGCACCACGGCGTAGCGGGTGGCATCGCCGGCCAGCTGCTGCTCGTCACGCACGGTCCAGCCGCTGGCTTCCAAGGCGTCGGCAAACGGACGGAAGCTCTGCTCGCAGACCAGCTGCGCCGGCTGGGCGTGCTCGCGCAGCGGTGCGCCATCGCGGGCGCGCAGGAACAGCACGGGGCCGGCCGGCCAGGACAGTGCGCCACTGGCGAACGGCAGGAACAGGGTTTCCAGGGGAGCGTCGTGCTGGGCAGCCATGCGGGGGCACATCTTGAAAAGAGGCCGCCATTCTACCGGTTCGCCCCGCCCCACCCGGATTTGCGTTTATTCAACGTCCTGTTGATGCCCTGACAACATCCAAACCGGCAGGGTGGAGCCTCACTTCCCGTGGAGATGGCTCATGCGTGCATTGTTTGTCGGTGGCGTAGTCGACAACAGCGAGATGGACATGGAGGGCAGCCAGCCACCGGTGCATTACCCCGAAGACACCGGCGGCGGCCATTCCCGCTACCGCCTGCATCAGGTCGGCAAGACCGCCGATGGCAGCGTGGCCTATGCGGTGTATGGCGCCCCGGACCTGGCCGATGAAGAGGTAGCCCGGATCGCCGATGAACGGGCCTACGCGCGCCGCTTCGAGGCCGAACCCAGCGAATTCACCCACTGAGCCCTGCCCCACCCGCACCTGCCCGCCGCGATCACTCGCGGTAGGGCAGCTGCCGGATGGCGGTGATCTGGTCCAGCCACACCACGTGCTGCTGCACCGGGGTATCCAGATCGTCCAACCGCAGTTGGCCATTGCTCCCTTCGTTCTCCTCGGCGTCGCGGTACTGCTGCAGCGTCGGCTGCACCGCGACGGTGCCCAGCAGGCGGCTGCCATCCTCAAGCGTGAGTTCGACCTGGGTCTGGCCGTGCAGCTGTGGCAGCAGGGCTTCCAGCGCCGCGATGGCGGTCGGATCGGTATGGATGCGGGGGGCGTAACGGGACATGGCGACTCCTGTGGCGTACGCCCCAGTGTGCCCGCGGCGGCGTCAACACGCCGCCAACGCAGGACTCAGCGCGTACCGCTCAGGACACCGCGTACAGCGGCGACCAGCTGCGCCACCGAATACGGCTTGGCCACATGCTCCTGGAAGCCCGACGCCAACGCACGCTTGCGGTCGTCCGCACGTGCCAGCGCCGTCACCGCGACAGCAGGCAATGCCTCCGGCTCGACGCCCATGTTGTCGCGCAGGGTGCGTACCAGCCCGTAACCATCCATGCCGGGCATGCCGATATCGGTCAGCAGCGCATCGATGCCGTCATGGCCATTCTCATTGAGCAGCGCCAGCGCCTCGCCGGCGGAGGAGGCCGTGGTGACCGAGGCCCCCTGCTCTTCTAGCAGCCGCCGCAGGTACTCCAGCACTTCGGGCTGGTCTTCCACGGCCAGCAGATGCAGGCCCTTGAGCGGATACGGCTCGATGATCTGCTCGGTGATCGGGCCGCTGAATACTTCGCGCAACGGGCGGCCATCGGCCTGCGGCTGATAGCGCGGCAGGCGCACGTTGAAGCTGGCCCCGTGCCCGTGGCCGTCGCTGCTGGCCGCCACCGCGCCGCCGTGCAGTTCCACCAGCTGTTGCACGATCGCCAGCCCCAGCCCCAATCCGCCGTGGCGGCGTGTGGTGGTGCCGTCGGCCTGGCGGAACCGGCTGAACAGATGGCGCAGGAACTCCGGCGCAATGCCGTCACCGGAATCGGTCACGGTGATCGACCAATGCCCGCCATCGGCAGCCAGGGTCAGCACCACGCGCCCCTCGGCCGGGGTGAATTTGATCGCGTTGGAGAGCAGGTTCCACAGCACCTGCTGCAGGCGTGTGGCGTCGCCGAGCACCAGGCAGGGCTCGTCAGGCATCACCAGCTCCATCGACAACGCTTTGCCTTCGGCGACCAGCTCCTGCGCGCGCATCGCCTCTTCCAGCTGCGCACGCAGATCCAGCATTTCCACTTCCAGCTGCACCTTGCCCAGCAACATGCTGCTGAGGTCCAGCATGTCCGAGATCAGCCGCTTCTGCGCCATCGCACTGTTGGCGATCACGCCCAGGCCCTTGTACATCGGGCTGGTGTTGTCGATGCGCTGCAGCAGCAGTTCGCTCCAGCCCAGGATGGTGGTCAGCGGGGTACGCAGCTCGTGCGAGAGCGTGGCCAGGAATTCATCCTTCAACCGCGCCATGTTCTCGGCCGCGCTGCGCGCCGCACGTTCGGACTGCAGCAGTTCCTCGCGCGCCATTTCGATCTCGCGGCGCTCGGTCACATCCGGACTGCTGCCGGCCAGGCCGATGAAACGGCCCATCCGCGAGAAGCGCGGCCGCGCGTTCATTTCCAGCCAGCGCCATTGGCCATCGGCGCGGCGGCCGCGGACCAGCGCATGCATGGAGCGCTGTGATTTCAGCGCCTCCTGCAGTTCGTAATCGAACACCGAAGCATCGTCGGGATGCACCAGGCCACGCCAGACATCATCCGGCACGCGCTGCTCATCGCCTCCAAAAAACTCGCTGAAGGCACTGTTGACGAAGCGCGAATGGCCGCGCTCATCCAGCACCCAGACCGGCATCGGCAGGCCATCGGCCAGCGCGCTGAAGCGCGCCTCGCTTTCGGCCAGTTCCACCTCGATGTGCTTGCGATTGGTGATGTCGAAGAACACCACGGCCACCAGAGGCTCGTCAGGCTCGCCCACGCTGACCGCTTCCACCGAGTACCACCGGTTCAGCGCGCGCGCTTCCATCTCGAACTGCCGTGCCTGCCCGCTGCGCGCCACCTCGCCATAGGTGCGGTACCAGTCGGATTCATGGCCGGGTTGCAGGCTGCTCATCCGTTGTCCGCAGACGTTGCTCAGCCCGGTATTGCGTGAAAAGGCCTCGTTGACCTCGACAAACCGGTAGTCCACACCCACCCCGGCATCGTCGAAGATCACTTCGATGATGCAGAACCCCGCATTCAGGCGCTCAAGTACCGTGCGATACAGGGCCGGATCCGGCGATGAAGCCAGGAAGGAGGCGCGTTCCAACGTAGAGGTGGGCAGGCTGGGCAAGGGCGTCAATGAGGCAACTGGCGAAACAGAGGAGGACAGGATCGGCCAACGCGCGTATTCGCAGCGTCAAGCGCCGTGGGTCGGGGGCGGCCTGGGTGAATTGGCGCCAACCGCAGAGGCGGAGCATACACGCGTGGATTGTCCCTCACCCGGATCAGGATCACACTGGGTGCCTGATCCCACTTGTGATCGCGACCCAGGAGTTGTCATGAACCGCACATCCCTGATCGCCGGGGCCCTGGCCGGCCTGCTGCTCATCGGCAGCGCCGCGGCGGCCCCGCGCACCGTGACCGACCCGCAGGCCCCGCGCGCCCTCAAGGCGGAGGGTCCTGTCCAGGTGACGTGGACCGACCCGGCCCAGTTCACCGAGATCCGCCTGAGCAACAACCGCTTTGAAGCCGAACGCGGTGACTGGGTGCAGCAGCTGGCCAAGTATGTGCAGACCACCGCCAGCAAGGCGCTGCAGCCCGGCCAGACCCTGGAGGTGACCTTCACCGACATCAAGCGCGCCGGCGATTACGAGCCGTGGCACGGCCCGCGCGCCAATGACATCCGGGTGATGCGCGATATCTACCCCCCGCGCGTGACCCTGACCTACATCCTGAAGGATGCACAGGGCAAGGTGATCGGCGAAGGCGAGCGCAAGCTGCAGGACACCGGCTACCTGCACAACATCGGCCGGCAGAGCGACACCGATCCGCTGCGCTACGAGAAGCGCCTGCTGGATGATTGGATCCGGCGCGATCTGCGCAATGAGGCCACGGCGAGTACCTGAGCCATCCCTCAGCCGGTGTACTCGCGCACCACCCGCTTCACGCCGCACGGCAGCTGGTAGGCGCTGACCCCGCACAGCGGCGCCAGGGCCTCGATGCGCGGCGCATCGCCCCACAGTGTCACCGTGCTGCCGATCCCGGCCTGCGGCAGGTGGGTGAGATCCACGGTGAGCATGTCCATCGAGACACGACCGATCACGATGCCGGACTGGCCGTCGATGCGCACCGGGGTGCCGTTGGGCGCGAACTGCGGGTAGCCATCGGCATAGCCGAGTGCCACGACGCCGACCCGGGTCGGCCGCTGCGCGACGAAGCGCGCGCCATAGCCGACCGGCTCGCCGACCGCGATGTCGCGCACGGCAAAGATTTTCGACCGCATGGTCATCACCGGGCGCAGCCGCTCGGTCAGCGCCGTATGCGCCGGCATCGGGTTGATCCCGTACAGCATCAGGCCCGGGCGCACCCAGTCACTGCGCACCTCCGGCCAGCCCAGCAGCGCCGGCGAGTTGCACAGGCTGGTCTGCCCGGCCAGGCCTTCGATGGCGGCGGCAAAGACGTCGGCCTGCTCGCGGGTGCGCGGGCTGTCCAGTTCGTCGGCACGCGCCATGTGGGTCATCAGCACCATCGGCCCGACATGCGCCAGCGCACTGAGCGTGGCGTGCGCGGCGCGGAACTCGTCAGGCCACAGGCCCAGGCGATGCATGCCACTGTCCAGCTTCAACCACACGGTGAGCGTGGCGGTGGTCTGGAACGCGGCGACCGCCTCGACCTGCCACGGTGCGCCAACGGCGAACCACAGGTCGTGCTCGACGATCAGCGGCAGTTCGCCGGCATCGAAGAAGCCCTCCAGCAGCAGGATCGGGCCGGTGATGCCGGCCGCCCGTAGTTCCAGCGCTTCCTCGATGCAGGCCACGCCGAACGCATCGGCATCGGCGTGCAGCGCGCGCGCGCAGCGCACTGCACCGTGCCCGTAGGCATCGGCCTTGATCACGGCCACGGCCTTGCCGCCTCCCAGTTCGCGTGCCAGCCGGTAATTGCTGCGCAGCGCGTCCAGATCAATCAACGCACGGGCTGGGCGCATGAACTCGGCTCACGGTGACGGACGGACGCGGCATGGTGGGTGTAGCGGAAGATATCCAGGCCTTCGGTGCTGATCTGCGGCTGGCGGGCATCCATCAGGTCGGCCAGGTAGCGGCCGGAGCCGCAGGCCATGGTCCACCCCAGGGTGCCGTGGCCGGTATTGAGGAACAGGTTGCGGTACGGCGTGGCGCCGACCACCGGGGTACCGTCCGGCGTGGCGGGGCGCAGGCCGGTCCAGAACTCGGCGCGCGACAGGTCGCCGCCGTCCGGATAGAGGTCGCGCACGACCTTCTCCAGCGTGGCGCGGCGGCGCGGCGAGAGCGACAGGTCGAACCCGCCCACCTCGGCCATGCCACCCACGCGGATGCGGTCGTCGAAACGGGTCACGGCCACCTTGTAGCTTTCATCCAGGATGGTCGAGGTCGGGGCCATCGCAGGATCCGTGATCGGCAGCGTCAGCGAGTAGCCCTTGAGCGGGTACACCGGCAGCTGCAGGCCCAGCGGCGCAACCAGCGACGGCGAATAGCTGCCCAGTGCGACCACGTAGTGATCGGCGGTTTCCAGCCTGCCGTCGATGCGTACACCGGTGATGCGGTTGCCATCGCTCTGCAGGCCCGCGATGTCCTGGTCGAAACGGAATTCGACCCCGGCATCGACGCACATCTGCGCCAGGCGACGGGTGAACAGCTGGCAATCGCCGGTCTGGTCGCGCGGCAGGCGCAGCGCGCCGACCAGCTTGTCGGCCACGCCCGCCAGTGCCGGTTCGTAAGCGATGATGCCGTCGCGGTCGAGCACCTCATACGGCACGCCGTACTGGGCCAGCACTTCGAT
This sequence comes from Stenotrophomonas sp. PS02301, assembly GCF_029959485.1. NCBI lineage: Bacteria > Pseudomonadati > Pseudomonadota > Gammaproteobacteria > Lysobacterales > Lysobacteraceae > Stenotrophomonas > Stenotrophomonas sp. PS02301. The sequence continues at coordinate 4,479 of NZ_JASCOO010000095.1, read as the reverse complement.
GTCCTGCGCGGAGGCATCCAGCTGCTGCTGGGTACGGAACAGCTGGGTCGTGCCCAGGTCGCGGCCTTCGAACGCGATACCGGTCTCTCGGCGCAGCTCGTTGAGGCAATCGCGGCTGTATTCGGACATGCGCACCATGCGCGCTTTGTTGATCGCATAACGCTCATGCGTGCAGTTGCGCAGCATCTGCGCCAGCCAACGGTACTGGTGCCAGTCCAGGCCCGGGCGGATCGCCAGCGGGGCATGTTCGGAGAACAGCCACTTGACCGCCTTGAGCGGCACGCCGGGCGCGGCCCATGGCGAGGTGTAGCCGAACGACAGCTGGCCTGCGTTGGCGAAACTGGTTTCCAGCGCCGGACCGGGCTGGCGGTCGACCACCGTGACTTCAAACCCGGCCTGCCGCAGGTACCAGGCACTGGTCGTGCCGATCACACCGCTGCCAAGGACTAGAACGCGCATGACACCCCTCCAACCCGATCATTCCCTGCGCAGGAGCACGCCGGGACCATAATTGAGGAAGTATAGTCAGCCGCAACCAATCAATTCGCCTGTTTTTCCAGCATCAGGCAGGGTATTGTCTCGCCAACATCCTCGAGAGGCTGACGCCGATGGCCACGCGCGCCCGCGAACTGGACAAGATCGACCGCAAGATCCTGCGCATCCTGCAGGCCGAGGGCCGGATCTCCTTCACCGAACTGGGCGAGCGGGTCGGGTTGTCGACCACGCCGTGCACCGAGCGCGTGCGCCGGCTGGAGCGCGACGGGGCCATCACCGGCTACTACGCCAAGCTCGATCCGCATTACCTCAAGGCCAGCCTGCTGGTGTTCGTGGAGATCAGCCTGGCCTACAAATCCGGCGACATCTTCGAAGAGTTCCGGCGCGCGGCGTTGAAGCTGCCCAATGTGCTGGAATGCCATCTGGTCTCGGGCGACTTCGACTACCTGCTCAAGGCGCGCATCAGCGAGATGGCCTCGTACCGCAAGCTGCTCGGCAGCACGCTGCTGACCCTGCCGCACGTGCGTGAATCCAAGAGCTACATCGTGATGGAAGAGGTGAAGGAAACCTTGACCCTGCCGATTCCCGATTGAGCCGGTCGCGTGCTGAGCTGCGTGGCTGAAACGCAAAAGGCGGCGCGCATGTGCGCACCGCCTTCGTTCATTGCGCCAAGCGCATCAGCGCTGCTGTTTCTGGTCCTGATGCTTCTGGTCCTGCTGCTTGCCGCCCTTCTGATTCTGCTGGTCCCACTGCTGCTGGTTCTGCTGGCCGGGCTTCTGGTTCTGTTGCTGACTGCCCTGCTGCTCCTGCGGCGTCTTGCCGGGACTGCGGTTCTGCTGGTTAGCCATGATTGCACTCTTCTCGAAAAACCTCGGGGGATGCGCCTGTGTTGCGGCGCGTGTACAGGGTCCCGCCGATCCGGTTAATCACAGGCGAAAAAACAGTGAGGCCTTGCGTTGACGGGGATGACTGCGCGGGCAGCGATGTAAACCATTCATGTTGCCGGCCTGCCACTCCAGCACTCAGGGCTTGATCTGTTGGCCGTCACCGCTGGGGACGGCGTCGTAATAGCGGCCGGTGCGGGTATCAAGCACGCGGTTCGGGCCTACCTGCTTGACCCCCGGAAGGATCCGGCCGTGGCGGTCGTAGACCTTGCTCTGCACGGCCGGACCCTGCATCGGTGCGGGCTGCGCCGGGCCTTTGCTTTGGATCGGGTGCGTGCGCAGTTGCTGCTGGGTCTGCGAGGACGACTTCACCGGGGCCATCCTGTCGGACAGGCTGTCGACCGGCACCGGTTGCACGGCCGGGGGCTGTGGCGCGCGCTGCGGCGTGACCACCGGCCGCGTCGCGGTGGGGGTGGGCGGCGGGCCGATCTGCGCCGCCGCGGTCAACGGCAGCAGCACCAGCAAGGCAGCGGCGAGGCGACGTGGGCGGTACATGGCGATCTCCCGGCGGCGGTTCAGGTCTTCACCATGCACCGCCACGGGTATCAGCACGATGAATGTCGCCAGCTTGGAACGCCCCGCCCACGACCCAATGTACAGTGCATCCCCACGAGGACTGCCCATGACCGTTTTCGACCTTTCCCCGCCTACCGACGCCCAGCGCCAGGCCTTGGTGGCCGGCCTCAGCGCCGATGAGCAGCGCGTGCTGCTGCATCACGGCACCGAAGCACCGTTCTGCGGGGTCTTCCTGGACAACAAGCAGGACGGGGTCTACGGCTGCCGGTTGTGCGGCCTGCCGCTGTTCCGCTCCAGCACCAAGTTCGACTCCGGCACCGGCTGGCCGAGCTTCTTCGCGCCCTTCGATCCGGCCCATGTCCGCGAGATCCGCGACGCCAGCCATGGCATGGTCCGCACCGAGATCGTCTGTGCGCGGTGTGACAGCCATCTCGGCCATGTTTTCCCGGATGGCCCGCCGCCGACCCATGAACGCCACTGCCTGAACTCGGTCTCGCTATCGTTCACGCCCAACGGACAGGCCTATCCGGATCCGTTGCAGCGCGGTGGTGCGGAAGCCGAGCCGGCCGCCTGAATCCGGAAAAGTGTGACATCGAGCGACCGCCCCCCTTCAGAAAAGGTGTGAAGGGGCCGACATGGAGGTATCCCCTTCCCGCGTCGGCCCCATGCTCATCATCGTTGGACTTCTCGTCGTCATCCTCAGCGTGCTGGGCGGCTATGTCGGCGCGCACGGCAAACTCGGCGCGCTGTGGCAGCCCTATGAACTGGTGATCATCGGCGGTGCGGCGCTGGGCGCGTTCCTGGTCGGCACCCCGGTCAAAACCGTGAAGCAGACCCTGCAGGCCACCGTGGGCGTGTTCAAGGGCCCGCGCTACAAGCAGCAGGACTACATCGACGTCCTCAGCCTGCTCTACGAACTGCTCAACAAGGCGCGGCGCGAAGGCTTCATGGCGCTGGAAGACCACGTCGAGCGCCCGGCCGAGAGCAGCATCTTCGCCAATTACCCCAAGGTGCAGGCCGACCACCACCTGGTCGACTTCATCACCGATTGCCTGCGCCTGATGATCGGCAGCAACATCGAGCCGCACGAGCTGGAACCGCTGCTGGAGCTGGAGCTGGAGAAGCACCACGGCGAGGCGATGCAGCCGGCCGCCGTGCTCAACAAGGTCGCCGACGGCCTGCCTGGCTTCGGCATCGTCGCCGCAGTGCTGGGCATCGTGATCACGATGGGTTCGATCGGCGGGGAAATCACCGAGGTCGGTGCGCACGTCGCCGGCGCGCTGGTCGGTACCTTCCTGGGCATCCTGCTGGCCTATGGCTTCGTCGGCCCGCTGGCCTCGGCCGTGGAAGCCCGTGCCGAACAGGACGCGCGCATCTACGAATCGGTCAAGACCGCCCTGCTGGCCTGCCTGCGCGGCTACAACCCGAAGATCGCGCTGGAATTCGCCCGCAAGACCCTGCCGTCCAACGTGCGCCCGGGCTTCAGCGAGTTCGAACAGCACCTCAAGACGGTCAAGTAAGGCAGCGCCATGGCCGAGACCAAACCCACCGTCATCGTCCGCCGGGTCAAGAAGGCCGGCCACGCCGCGCACCATGGCGGTGCCTGGAAGGTGGCCTATGCCGACTTCGTGACCGCGATGATGGCCTTCTTCCTGGTGCTGTGGCTGATGGCTGCCACCAGCAAGCCCGAGCGCGCGGCGATCTCCGAGTACTTCCGCAACCCCAGCCCGCTGGCCGGCAGCAGTTCCACCCCGGCCCCGGGCATGGCCGGCCCGGGCGGCGCCAGTACCTCGATGATCAAGCTGGGCGGCGCGACCGACATCTCGCGCGGCAACAGCAACGATCCCTTCCAGAACCAGCAGGCCTCCAGGCCGGTGCCGCAGGAAGACGAGCGCGAGCGCGAAAAACGCCAGCTGGAAGCGCTCAAGCAGGAGCTGGAAGAAGCGATCAGCAAGAGCCAGGCACTGGAGCCGTTCAAGGACCAGCTGCTGCTCGACCTCACTCCCGAAGGCCTGCGCATCCAGATCGTGGACAAGCAGAACCGCCCGATGTTCGACATGGGCAGCGCCTCGCTCAAGCCGTATACGCGCGAGATCCTGCGCGAGCTGTCGCAGTTCATCAATCACGTGCCGAACCGGATCAGCATCACCGGCCATACCGATATCACCGCCTACAACGCCGCCCACGGCTACAGCAACTGGGAGCTCAGTGCCGACCGCGCCAACGCCGCCCGGCGGGCGCTGCTGGATGGCGGCATGACCGAAGACAAGGTGACCCGTGTGGTCGGCCTGTCCTCCTCGGTGCTGTTCGACAAGACCCAGCCGGACAACCCGATCAACCGCCGGATCAGCATCGTGGTGATGACCAAGGCGGCAGAAGCGGCGGCCCTGGCCGGTGCCGGGCAGGAAGTGGCGCTGTCGCCCACCGCTGCCGACGCCGATATCCAGGCGACGCTGGCGCCGGCTGTCGCGCCTTGAGCGGCGCGGCGGCAGCGGCAGAGGGAAATTCAGGGAATCCGTGGAGC
>NZ_JASCOO010000094.1:0-15900 GCF_029959485.1 Stenotrophomonas sp. PS02301 | reverse complement strand
ATCCGCTGACCCGGCCTGGGCCGCTGGAGCGGCCGGGCCCGGTATACTGATGGATCGCCAACCGGGCGCTGCCCGGTCTTCCGTGCCGGGCCATGCCCGGCTGTTGTCGTTTCCGAAGCCGTCCGCCAAGAATCACCGCCATGACCACGACCCTGTCCGCTGCCGCCGCACTCCCCAGTGAGATCGTGCAGTCCCCGTTGCCGCGACTGAAGATCACCGAGATCTTCCTGTCCCTGCAGGGCGAAGCCGATACCGCCGGCTGGCCGACCGTGTTCGTGCGCCTGACCGGCTGCCCGCTGCGCTGTACCTATTGCGATACCGCCTACGCCTTCCACGGCGGCACCTGGTGGGACATCGACGCGATCGTGGACGAAGTGCTGGCCCAAGGCGTGCACCACGTCTGCGTGACCGGTGGCGAGCCGCTGGCGCAGAAGCGCTGCCTGGTGCTGCTGGAGAAGCTCTGCGACGCCGGCCTGGACGTCTCGCTGGAGACCTCCGGTGCGCTGGATGTCAGTGGCGTGGATCCGCGCGTGTCGCGCGTGGTCGACCTGAAGACTCCCGGCTCCGGCGAAATGGCCCGCAACCGGCTGGAGAACCTGCCGCTGCTGACCAAGCGCGACCAGATCAAGTTCGTGCTGTGCAGCCGCGAGGATTACGAGTGGGCCCGCGGCATGGTCCGCGAGCACCGGCTCAACGAGCGCAGCATGGTGCTGTTCTCGCCGAGCAAGAGCGAGGTCAGCCCGCGCGAGCTGGCCGACTGGATCGTGGCCGATCGCCTGCCGGTGCGCTTCCAGATGCAGCTGCACAAGCTGTTGTGGAATGACGAACCCGGGAGGTAACGCCGGCTGCAGCGCTACGGCGCTGCGCATGCCATCGACCACGCCTCACCATCAGTAAAGACGTCCGGCGCGGGACAGCGTGCTGGTTCCCCGCAAACCACCGGAAACACCCCCCATGAAAAAAGCAGTCGTCCTCCTGTCCGGCGGCATGGACTCCGCCGCCGTTGTCGCCATCGCCCGCGAGCAGGGCTTTGCCGTTCACGCCCTGAGCGTGCGCTACGGCCAGCGTCACACCTCCGAACTCGATGCCGCCGCGGCGGTCGCCAGCGCGCTGGGTGCGGTCGCCCACAAGACCGTCAATGTCGACCTGCGCAGCATCGGCGGCTCGGCCCTGACCGATGACATCGACGTCCCGGAAGCGGGCGGCGAGGGCATCCCGGTCACCTACGTGCCGGCGCGCAATACCATCATGCTGTCCGTCGCACTCGGTTGGGCGGAGGTGCTGGGTGCCAACGACATCTTCTGCGGCGTCAACGCGGTGGACTATTCCGGCTACCCGGATTGCCGCCCTGAATTCATCCAGGCCTTCCAGACGCTGGCCAACCTGGCCACCAAGGCGGGCGTGGAAGGTGCGGGTATCCAGGTTCACGCGCCGCTGCAGTTCCTGAGCAAGGCCGATATCGTGCGTGAAGGCGTCCGCCTCGGCGTGGATTTCGGCCTGACCGTGTCCTGCTACAACGCCGACGACCAGGGCCGCGCCTGCGGGCACTGCGATGCCTGCCGCCTGCGCGCGCAGGGCTTCACGGATGCCGGCGTGCCGGACCCGACCCACTACGTGTGATGCGGGACGGGTACGCATGAGCGCGAAGATGCGTTAGAATGCGCACCCCCGGCGTCACGTCGGGGATGCAATGGGCCGTTAGCTCAGTTGGTAGAGCAGAAGACTTTTAATCTTTTGGTCGATGGTTCGAATCCATCACGGCCCACCAATTGCATCATGATCGAGGCGACCGCGAGGTCGCCTTTTTCATGCCTCCAGCGGGGCGCACGCGCCATGGGAGCTCAAGTCCGCGCTACCGAGCTTCATCACAGCGAATTGCGTCTTTCACTGAGACGCAGCAGGGCAAGAACCGATGCCTGTCCATCGCCCGGACGCGCACGCTGTACCTCCCGACCTTGAGCACGACATGCCGCTTCCCGGAGAACGCGTGCATGCCGGCGGTCGATCCGGAGCAGTGGAATGGCAATGGTGATCGATGTCCTGCAGACCGCCGTCGTCTTTGCGACGGTACTGTCTGTTTTTGCTCTCCTACTGCGCGCCTGGCATTGGCACACCGGCGCAGTGTCTCCAGGGTACCGGTCAGGCGCGTGGGCGTCCCTGCGCATCGGTGCGCAGCGAGCGCAACAGGCACACCGCCGAGACCAGGCAGGCTGCGATCACCGCCATCGACAACGGCAGGTGGAAAGCGCGGTGGCCGAACACGGCGAAGCCGAGGTGAATGAGGAACGTCGCGATGCCCAGCGCCGCGCAGACCATCGCAAAGCCGCGCGCCTTGCTGGTCTGCAGCAGCACGTGGCGGTAGCCGAGCAGCACCACGCCGATGGCCAGCAGGTTGAAGACCAGGAAGCCCTGCACGCCACCGGGCAGCAGGAACATCTCCCACTCACGCCAGAATGCGGCGTCGATCTGATGAAGGATCAAGGCAAGCAGGGTGGCGAAGTAGCGTCTTTCCATGGGACAGGCGATGCCGAAGGCTGCGGATCCTGCAGCGTGCACAGTGTAGCGGCGCTCACCGCGTGCCTGCGTGCCGGATTGGCTCCGCCGCGGCCCGCATTCAATGCAGCGCGATGTCGCCGATGAGCGTATCGACCAGCCGCTGCGCGCGGGCCCGTGCGCCTTCGCCACGACGCGGCGCGACCGGCAGGTCCGGGCGGATGCCGGCCACCTCGTCACTGCCATCGGCACGCAGGCGCACGCAATTCGGAACGCGCAGGCGCAGATGCGAATGGGGCAGTTCAGGCATCGCCTGCGCACTCATGAAGCCGCAGCCGTACCCTCCGCTGTGCGTCCCGACGATGCGCGCGATGTGGTTGTCCTGCATCCGCGCCGCGAACATCTCGGCGGAGGACGCCGTCTTTGCATTGGTGAGGACATATACCGGCCCCTTCCAGGCGCCCCAGTGCTCGCGCAGATCCTGTGACCAGTCCAGGCGGTGCGCGATGAGGAAATCATCGAGGGTGTCCACGGCAGGGCTCGGCAACGGGCCCCCGGAGGTACCTGCGGGCACCAGGCGCCGGCATGTGGGGCCGTTCCAGTCGTGCTGTACCCGCCAGGCCCATGACAGATCGCAGGCCGGCAGCGCCGTGGCCCGCCGCGACGCCTGGAACGCCTGCCGCTCCGTAGTGAGCAGCCTGCGGGCTGCGGCGTTGGGGCGGTGATTGCGCAGTGCGTCGTCGAGCCGCTCGTATTGCTCGTCCAGATAGGGCTTGCCGGCCGGGGACTGGCTGACCTGGAGCACGGCGGAGGCAACCGGCTGCGGGGTGAACAGCCGGGTCAGCGTATCGCCACTGTCGTCGCCCCCCGGGTTGTCGCCGACATCCACCAGCACGGCGTCCACTCCGTCCTGTTGGAAACGCCGCAGGCTGGCGGCGATCACCGCGACCCAGCCCCGGGCCAAGGTGCCGCGCATGTCGTCGGTGGAGTCCGCATGCCGCAGTTGCGGCCACAGCGCGTGGCAGAGGCCCGGATAGCGCAAGGCATCGAACTCATGCAGGCGCAGCAGACCCACCGTGTGGCCATCCGGCAGCGAGAGAATGCCGGCGCGCAGCACAGGATCGGCGTCGTCGTTGAGGGGGTGGTAACCGGCCAGCGTTTCCAGCGGCAGGCTGAAATCGTGCCGGCCTTCATCGGCCACGCCGAGCGCGGCACACCCTGCGCTCGCGCCCAGCGTGCGCGGGTCCACAGCAGTGGGCGAGGCCGTGTCGGACGCCTGTTCAAGCGGGTCGAGCAGGCTGAGGTGACCATCCTGGAACCCGGCCAGGAAAGTGTGCAGGGCTTGGCGCGCCTGCGTATCCGTACGTGCTTCAGCCAGCGCACGCTGCGCCTCGGCATCCAGTGCGGGAAGATCCACACCGCTTTGTGGCGAGGCGGCCCATGCCAGATGCGCGTAATCCTGCTCCAAGGCGCGCTTGAGCGCCACATGGTCGGCCTGCCAGGCGCTGCGATCGAATGCCGGCGCGGCAACGGATGCCCCCGGCGCGGCGACGCCCAGCATCGCGAGCATGAATACAGTGCCACTCATCCCTGCCATACAGCCTCCTTGCGACCCGGCGCAGTGCCGCACGGGGCAAGGGTGACGGGATCGTGTGTGCGATCGACTCCGGTCGATCGTAGCCAATGCGCGTGTTCCCCGGAAGTCCCGGTGCCGCATCACGCCACCGTCCCTACGACGCGCGCACGATCAGGCGATACCCGGCCACAGTGGGCCCACGATCCCACGGAGCGCTGTGATGAGTACCGTCCAATCCGGCCACGCGATACGCGAACTCAACCAGATCATCGGCATCGCGCGCGACGGCCACGACATCTACGCCAGAGCCGTCGCCGACGATGGGACGCAGGATCCGCAGTTGAACGCGCTGATGATGCGGATGGCCGCAGCGAAAATGCAGGTCATCGATGGGGTCACACGGCTGGTGCGCGACGCCGGCGGTCAGCCCTCCCGCCACCGTACCCTGGCCGGCAGCCTCCGTGGCGGCTTCGGCAGGTTGGGTACCGTACTCGGGGATGCGGACATCCAGTACGCCAGCGAGAGCCAGGCAGCTGAAGCGCGTCTGGTGAGGGCACTCGAAGTGGCCGCGCGCGATGGCGCACTGACGGCAAATGCGCGACGAACGCTCAACGGCATGCTGCTGGAGACGCGGCTCGGTTGGGACGACATGCGCCAGGAGGTAGATGAGCTGCGGGGCCGGGATGCATAGTCACCCACACCCTCACCTACACCGTCCAGGAAGCACGCGCATGCGCACCGTCGCGAATCAACAGCGTCGCGAATGAGCTTCGTAGTGAAGGATGCAGGAAATTGAAGGACGCGAGACGCTGAAGCGTGCGGGATGGAGCCGAGTGCGCTTGGTCGCCGTCTGCGTGTGAGGGCTGCGCGGATGCGCAGCCCCACCATCCGGCAGAGCGATTACTTCTGCTGCGGCTTGTTGCCGGCATCAGGCGCTTTCTTGGTGTCCTGTTCCTGCTTCTGCTGCTTGGCCTGCGCGTCCTTGCGATCCTGTTCGGACTGCGGGCCTTTCTGTGCAGCAGCATTCTTGACGTTGTTTTCGTTGTTCTGCATGTTGGACATGGTGTGACTCCAAGGCGACGTGATGTCGCAACCCCAGCGTGGACCTGCCGCTGTTACGCGAGGGTCGCACTGGGATGAGCATCGGGTCAGGGTAGTCTCATGACCAGGTGCTACACCGCGTGGGTGTGACCACCCACGGCGCTGCGGGTCCACAACGTGCCTTCATCCCCGGCGCCGAGTTGGAGGCTGCGGCCGTCGATGTATCAGGATTGGCAGAGTGTCCCGCAATGGTTGCTGTTGAACCCGGCAATGGCCTGCTGCAGGAGCGGAACGTCGCTGGGGTCCACCTGTTGCAGCGCTTCCTTCAACGCCTCGCGCACCGGCTGCCGTTGCGCGGGCTGCAGCATCTGCGCGTAAGGCGCCGCCGTCTCCGCCAGCGCACCGACCAGGGTCCGCTTCAGCGTGCTGCCCGCCGGCTGGGCACGCATCACCTCCAGCATCTCCAGATACTGGCGTTGCGCATTGCGGCGAAGGGTGTCGGTGCCGCCCGGTCCCAGACCGGCGAGCTCTGCGGGCGTTGCAACGGTCAGCCACGTATCCACCAGGGGCTGCATCCGTGCACCGCACTGCAGCAGGTACGGCAGCAGCAGGCCCAGCTGTGCCTGGAAGCGCTCGGCGTTGTGCTTGCCTTGGCGGGCCTGCTCGCCGGAATGGAGGAGCACGGCTGCTGGCATCGTACCCATGCCGAACTGCATCAACCGGGTGGACAGCGTTACGCCGTACTGGCACGCGTTGGTCAGCAGCCCCAGGTCCGCCGTCGCGTAGTCCGGCGCCAGGACGTCGGTCGTGTTGGTCACCGCCGTCAGCAGTTGCATGGCGCGTGGGCTGTCGAGCTGCTCCGGTGCCTTGTCGGCGTCGGCTTGCTGCAGCAGTTGCAGGTAATCGCGCGTGGCTTCGTACTGCGCCATGAACTGCGGCGGTATGTCATCGGCACGTGCGGGTGAGGCGACCAGCAACACCACGAGGAGGGCCGCGCCCAGCGGTGTCTGGACAGGCGCACGCGCCGGCCATGCCAGTCGTCGCGTGAGAGAAGAAAACGGGCTGCCACTCATCCGGGGCATGGTCCTTGGATCGATTCGGGCATGGAGCGTAGGTGAGCCGGGGCTGGGCGGCAACCCGGTGCGCAGCATGCCTCGCCGGGGCATCCTGCGGGTGCCCGGCAATCGGTTGTCCTCGAATGACGGTGAGCAGCGATGCAGGCGTGGCCCACGAGCGGTCTGCCTGTGCACACCGCAGAACCGCTTACGGGGGCACAATAGCCAGTCATTCGTTGATCGTTGTTGGAGGTGCCATGAACCGTTTCGTCCTGCTGGGTGTGGGGGCGCTTGCGCTCGCGGCCTGTTCCAAGCCGGCGCCGTCCGATACCGCGACTCCGGCAGAGCCTGCCGCGCCGGCCACGTCGCCCCCCGCTGCCAGCGCGCCCGTCGCCCCCGCCAGCCCGACCCTGCAGCCGCCGTCGTTCGATTGCACCAAGGCGCAGTCCCAGGCGGAGACGCTGGTGTGCGGCGACGCGCGCCTGGCCGCACTGGATCGCCAGCTGGCCGCGCTGTACAAGCGGGTGCAGACCAGCCCGGACGAGCTGGACATCGCGGCCGAACAGCGGGGCTGGATCAAGGGGCGTGATGCCTGTTCGCGCGCGGTCGATCCGCACCGTTGTCTCGTGGAGTCCTACCAGACGCGTCTGGTCGAGCTGACCCTCAACGCTGGCGGCATCCAGGTGCCGGCGAAGGTCGAGTACCGCTGCGATGACAACAGCAAGCCGGTGACGGCGGTGTTCTACAACGACATCGACCCGACCGCGGCCGTGGTCAGTTGGGGCAACGATCAGGCGATCGTGTTCCCGGTGCCGGTGACCCGTGAGGAAAACAACGGTGGCCGCTGGGGGCGCGAAGGTGTCGACCTGCGGATCCACAACGACCAGACCACGCTGGAGTTCTACGGCACCACGCTGCAGTGCCACATCGCCAAGTGATGGCGGCCATCGCCGCGTAGCTCAAGGCACGCGGCGGTAACGCACCTCGTTCTGGCGGTCGCCCACCTCGGTGGTGACGAAGCCCTCGCGGCTCTGGCTGATGTCGAACACGCTGCTGCCGACGTTGAGCTGGCCGCCATTGACCCAGCCATTCAACGACTGCCCACGCGTCTGTGCGCTCATGCGGCCGTCGCTGTCGATGCGCATGCGGATGTCGGCGTTGAAGGTCGGGTTGTAGCCCTCGAACTCGCCGATCATCCAGTTGGGCACGTAGGACGTGTGGCGTGCGCCCTGGTAGTTCTCGTCGTCGTAGCGCGCGTCATCCTTGTTGGCGTTGTGGGCCAACGCGCCGAGAATCGCCGCACCGATCAACACGCCGGCGGCGACCTTGGCGTCGTGGTTGTCATCGTCATGGCGGTCATCGCGATCGCCGCCGCCGTGCACCCGGAACGAGGCGCGGCAGCCATCGTCGACCCACACCTCGCGGCGGTCGTAGTCCCAGTTGCGGCCCTGGCGGCAATCCGCACCCGACAGTTTGCGGTCCAGGGTGACGTAGCCGGCGCGGGGCAGGGTGCAGGACTGATACCGGTTGTCGCGGCTCTCACAGGTGACGAAGTCATCCGCGCGTGCGTCGTCCAACGGCAGCATCAACAGCAAGGGCGTGGCCAGCAGCATACGGAATAGCATGTCGTCGATTCCGGCAAGGAAAAGGAGCGCGTCGCATCGTATGGGAAGCGGGAGACCCCTGTTCCCGGCACCGACGATGGCCACGCGGACATGAAATCCGGATGAAGATCACTGAGCTGCGCGCCCGGACGGCCGCCGGCGACTCGCCTCAGGCGCAGGCGGCCAGCGGGTGCTGGAAGCAGGCACGGATCGCGTCGAGCAGCTCGCTCATGCTGTAAGGCTTGGGCAGGAAGTGCATGCCCGGGCCGAGCTGCGGCACCACGACGGAGGGCTCCAGGCCCGAGGTGACCAGCACCGGCAGCCCGGGCTGTTCCTGCTTGACCCGATGCGCCGCCTCGATGCCACTCACCGCGCCCAGGCAGACATCGGTGAACACCAGATCGAAGCGCTCGCCGGCCTGGAGCAGGCCCAGCGCGGCTTCGGCGGAACTGACCGCCACGACTTCGCACGCCTGGCTTTCCAGGGCCATGCGGCTGAGCTCACGGGTGTCTTCGGTGTCTTCGATCAACAGCACGCGGGGTTCGGGATGGTGTTTGGACAACAACATGGAGCGTGGTTCCTGCTTACCCCCGGACAGGGGCGCGCAAGTATCGCGGGGCGATGGTGAGGAGATCGTCGACGGCGCCGGAATGCCCGGTGAACCGGCCGTGCTGCCCGCGTCAGCGCGGGTCAGGCGAGGGCGAGTGAACGTTTTCGACGACGCTGCCAGGCCCATAGCAGCCCGACCGCCAGGCCCGCCGCCGAGAGACGCAGCACCGTCGCCGGCCAGCCGACGGCGGTCGCCTCGGTGATCACGAAGACGTTCCAGGCCAGGTTGAGCGAGACGTGCAGCGCCAGCCCGCTCCACAGGGTGTAATCGTCCAGCGTATTGAGCCCGGCGAACACCAGCCCGCCGATGCCGGTGATGGCGAACACCTGCAGCGCCATGCCGCCGCCGCCACCGAACGACCACCAGTGGATCGCACCGAAGATCACCGCCTGCACCAGCGCGGCGGCCAGCCACGGCCAGCGTTGCTGGCGGTGCGCGAAGATGAAGCCGAAGCCGCGGAAGATGATCTCCTCGGCGAGCGGGAACAGCACGCCGAGCATCAGCAGGGCGAGCAGGTCCTGGGTGGGATTCACACCGCCCAGCCACCACAGGCCGAGCCAGCATGGCAGGGTCGCCAGCAGGGCCAGCGCCGGGCCCTGCCAGCCATTCCAGCGCAACCCGAGCAGCGCGTGCAGGCGTTGCCCGGGGCGCAGCAGCAGCGCAGCCACGGCCAGCACCAGCAGCACGCCCAGGCCGTTGTCGAGGATGGCCCCGCCATAGGGAATCGGCAGCGTCGGAATTGGCGTGCCCAGCCACGCGGCGAGGTCGCGCAGATTGATCGACACGGCCAGGGTCAGCACCACCACGAAGGTGGCCAGCCAGGTGCGCAGGCGAAGGGACGGCATGGGACGCTCCATATCCAGGGACGGCGTGGATTGTTCGCCATTGCCACACCAGCAGCATGGGGCATAGGTCGGGGGGCCATCGGTCATGGCCGCGTTGCACCACGGTCAGGTGCGACCGGCTAGAGTGCGGCTTTACCCCTTGGACGACCGCCCATGCAATGCCCCGTATGCAAGACCCAAGCGCTGCAGATGTCCGAGCGCCAGGGCATCGAGATCGACTACTGCCCGCAGTGCCGTGGCGTGTGGCTGGACCGAGGCGAGCTGGACAAGATCATCGAGCGCTCGGCCGGTGCCGCCGCACCCGCGCCGGTGCGCGCGGCCGCACCGCCGCCGCCGGCCGCCGTGCAGCACCGTGATACCCGCCACCTGGGCCAGCAGCAGTACGGCGACCAGCAGGGCTACCGCAAGAAAAAGAAAGAGAGCTTCCTGTCGGACCTGTTCGACTTCTGATGTACGCCTGCGCTGCGCTCAGGCGCGGCGCAGGATGAATTCCCGGTCGACGCTGTCGCCGACCGGGAAATCGTATTCGCCCACCTTGCTGCAGCCATAGCGCGCATAGAAGCGCTGCGCACCAACGTTCCCGGACCACACGCCGATCCACAGCGTGCGCCGCTGTGGCTGATCGAGCCACGCCAGGAAGGCGTCCATCAGGCGCGCGCCGTGGCCGCCACTGTGGTGACTGGCGAGCAGGTACAGGCGTTTGAGCTCGATATCGCCCTCGGCGGCATCCGCATGGGGCAGGCTGTTGGGCCCTGCGGCGAGATACCCCACCACACGTTCCCCGGCTTCCAGCAGCCACGCCGCGTTGCGTGGATCGGCGAGCTCGTCACGCTGCGGCTCGACCGAATAGTGGCTGTGCAGGAACGCGTGCAGATCCTGCGGCGGGTAGGAATCGCCGAAGGTTTCGATATAGGTGGCGATGGCGATCGCCGAGAGTGCGTCGGCATCGGCAACGGTGGCACGGCGGAGGGTCAACATCATGGCGCAAGGCAGGCAGGTGGGGCCGGCAGCTTACGCCATCGCCTGGGGTCGGCCGTGGTTCCGGGTACGTCGGTACCCGGAACCTGTCATGGCTGCTGGATCAGAACCAGACCCGCACGCCCGCCACCCAGCGGGTATCGCGCGCACGTTCGCCGGCTGCTTCGTGGTAGTCGGCGGTATCACCGAACAGCCGCTCGTGGCTGATGCCGATGTAGGGCGCGAAGCGGCGGCTGAACTCGTAGCGTAGCCGCAGCCCGGCCTCGAGTTTGTTGAGGCCGGCGCCATTGCCATACGCCGGCTCGTCCTTCGCCGAAAAACTGGCTTCCACCAGCGGCTGCAGGATCAAGCGGTTGGTCAGCAGCAGCTCGTACTCCACTTCCACCGTGGCCGCGAACTGACCGCCTTCGCCGACATACGCCGTGGCCGAGGTCTCGAACTTGTACGGCGCCAGCCCCTGGATGCCGAACGCCGCCCAGGTGCGCGACTCGGCCGGACGGAAGTCCTGCTTCACGCCGACCAGCACGTCCCACCACGGCGACACGCTGCGGCCGTACATCACCTCCAGATCGGCCGAGCCGGTGCGGCCGTCGCTGCGCTCGCCTTCGCTGCGCAGCCATAGCCTGTTGATGTTGCCACCCACCCAGCCGCTGGCCTCCCATGCCTGGCCGGTGCCGTGCTGGCCGTCCCAGTGTTCGAGGCGGTTGACCAGCAGCAGGCTGTGGATCTCCGGCGCATGCTCCATCGCGCCGTGGTCGATCGGCGGGAACGCGGCGAGGCGGTCGGCGGCGGTCACGACAGGAATCGGTTCGAGCGGTTCGGTAGGGGCAGCCGGCTTCGGCGTGCCATGGCCCATCGCGGCGTGGTCCATCGTTGAATGGTCCATCGTCGCGTGGTCCATCTGGCTGTGATCGGTGCTGCCATGGTCCATCGTCGCGTGGTCCATCTGGCTGTGATCGGTGCTGCCATGGTCCATCGTCGAGTGATCCATCTGGCTGTGATCGGTGCTGCCATGGTCCATCGTCGAGTGGTCCATCTGGTTGTGATCAGCGCTGCCGTGGTCCATCGTTGAATGGTCCATCTTGGTGTGATCCATGCTGCCGTGATCCATCGGGCGGTCATCCGCCGGTGGTGTGTCGGCTGTGGTTGTGGTCGGCGCCGTGGCATGGCCGGCATGCGACTGTGCCCAGGCCGGTGCGGCCAACGCCAGCAGCAGGGCGGCGCTCAGTGCGGACAGCGCGGTGAGAGGAGCGCGGCTCATTCTTCGATCCTCACTTCGCGCATCATGCCCGCTTCCATGTGGTACAGCAGGTGGCAGTGGTACGCCCAGCGCCCAAGCGCGTCGGCACGGACGCGGTAGGTGCGGCGGGTGCCCGGCGGCATGTCGATGGTGTGCTTGCGCAGGTGGAACGCGCCGTCCGCGTTTTCCAGATCGCTCCACACGCCGTGCAGATGAATCGGATGCTGCATCATCGTGTCGTTGACCAGCACGATGCGCATGCGCTCGCCGTAGGTCAGGCGCAACGGTTCGGCGCTGGCGAACGGGATGCCGTCGAAGGACCAGCTGAATTTCTCCATATGGCCGGTCAGGTGCAGCTCGACCTCGCGGCCGGGATCACGCCCATCGGGATCGTCGAACAGGCTGCGCATCGCGCCGTAGGTGAGTACGTTGCGGCCGTTGTCGCGCAGGCCGATACCGGGATCATCCAGCTTGGGCTCGGTGGCCATGCTCTGCATGTCCACCAGCGGGTTGCCCTGCTCGCTGGCCGGGTGACGCGGCGCTTTGGGATCGGCACCGTGCGCACCGTGGCCCATGCTGGCACCGCAGCCGCCTTCCATGCCCTTCATGTCGTGGCCTGCCATCCCGTTCGAGGCATGGCCCATGTCGTGGCCCATGTCACTCATGGTCAGCAGCGGGCGCGGGTCGCGGGCGGGAATCGGCGCCTGCAGGCCGTGGCGTACCGCCAGCGTGCCGGCGGCATAGCCGGTGCGGCCCATGTCCTGGCAGAAGATCGTGTACGCGTCCTGGCCGCTGGGTTCGACGATCACATCGAAGGTCTCGGCCGGGGCGATGCGGAATTCATCGATGCTGACCGGGTGGATGTACTGGCCATCGGCGGCGACCACGGTCATCTTCAGGCCAGGGATGCGCACGTCGAAATAGGTCATCGAGCCGCCGTTGATGAAGCGCAGCAGCACCTTTTCGCCACTGCGGAACAGCCCGGTCCAGTTGCCGGCCGGGGCGGTGCCGTTGAGCAGGTAGGTATAGGTGTGGGCGTTGACGTCGGAGATGTCGGTCGGCGTCATCCGCATCCGCCCCCACATGCCGCGGTCGGCGGTGGCGGCGGCCCAGCCGTCCTTGCGGACATCGCGCAGGAAGTCGGGCAGGGTGCGCTTGTAGTAGTTGTCGTACTCGGCGAGCTTCTTCATGCGCCGGAACAGCGCACCGGGGTCCAGGTCGGTCCAGTCCGAGAGCAGGATCACGTGCTCTCGGTCGGCGTGATACGGCGCCGGCTCGAGCGGGTCGATGATCAGCGCGCCGTACAGGCCGGCCTGTTCCTGGAACATGGAATGGCTGTGATACCAGTACGTGCCCGACTGCTTGAGGGTGAAGCGGTACTGGTAGGCCTCGCCCGGGGCGATGCCGTTGAAGCTCAGGCCGGGCACGCCATCCATGTTGGCCGGCAGCAGCAGGCCGTGCCAGTGGATGGAGGTGGGGTGGCCCTGCAGCGTATTGGCGACC
Organism: Stenotrophomonas sp. PS02301; assembly: GCF_029959485.1. Lineage (NCBI taxonomy): Bacteria > Pseudomonadati > Pseudomonadota > Gammaproteobacteria > Lysobacterales > Lysobacteraceae > Stenotrophomonas > Stenotrophomonas sp. PS02301. Next base: position 2,955 of record NZ_JASCOO010000094.1, on the reverse strand, counting down.
CGGATGTTGACCGTCTGGCCTTCGCGCCAGCGCAGGATCGGCGCCGGAAGGCTGCCGTTGACGGTGATCGCCGGGCGGGTGCGGCCGGTGAAATTGGCCAGCGATTCGCCGATGCTCAACTGCACGTCGTGGTGGCTGAGCACCTGCGGGGCAGCGGCCAGGCCGGGGCCGGCGGCGGCGAACGCACGCGGGCTCAGGCCGGTGGCGGCCAGGCCGGCGACCACGCCGCCAGCAGCGACGCCCTGCACGAACAGGCGCCGCGACGGCATGGGCGGGGTGCCCGTGCCGGGTGTTTTAATGAAAGACATTGCAACTCCGGATCTGATTCGAATGGCACACGCGGTGCCGTCAACGCACGCACACCGGGGCATGCGCGCAGAGCATCAGGCAGGCGCTCGCAGAGCGCGGCGGATCAGGCGATCGGAGGGCGGGTGATACGGTCCAGCGGCGGTGTCGGCAGGGTGGGATGCGCGGTGTTCGGCGGCGACATCGACACCGGCGGCGGGGTCGCCAACCAGGCGACCTGGACGGTCAGGCTGGGTTGCTGGGCGCAGCTGCGCAGGCAGTCCTTGATCTTGCAGTGGTCGCCATCATGCGGTGCCTGCACGCCGGTGTCGGCGGTGGCCATGGTGTGGTGATCGTGTGCGGCGGGCATCGGCGCGTCGCCATGGCAGGGCGGTGCCGCGCTGCCGGCCACGGCCGGTTCGGCCAGGGCCAGTGCCATCGGGCCGGCCATGGCCACGTTCAGCCCATTGAGCAACAGGCTGAGCATCAGGACGACTCGCAGGAGCAGGCCACTGGCGGACATGGGGCTCACCTTACTGCCAAACCCTGGCGGCCGCACCCGCGGCTGAACGCAGGGTTCAACTCTGGAGCCGGGTCTGACTGAACGCGCCGGGGCATCAGCCTTCCTCGCGCACGATCTCGACCAGGCGGTCGCCGTAGCGGGCCAGCTTGGTGCCGCCGATGCCACCGACCCGGCCCAGGGCGTCAACGCTGGTGGGGCGCTGTTCGGCGATATTGCGCAGGGTGCTGTCGTGGAAGATCACGAAGGCCGGCACGTTCTGCTCGCGCGCGAGTTCGGCACGCAGGCCACGCAGCGCATTGAACAGCGCCAGATCCTGCGGCAGCACCGACAGGCCGGTGCGCTGGCCGCTGCGGTCACGCTCGCGGGCGGCCTTGGGTGTTTCGCGCCGCATCATGACCTTGCGCTGGCCCTTGAGCACCTCGCGGCTGCCATCGGTCAGGCGCAGGCCACCGTACGCGCTGCTGTCCACCTCGAGCAGGCTGGAGGCGACCAGCTGGCGGAACACGCTGCGCCAGCTGCGGGCATCCAGGTCCTTGCCGATCCCGTAGGTACTCAGCTCGGTATGCCCGAACTGACGGACCTTCTCGTTGTCACCGCCGCGCAGGATGTCGATCAGATGGCCGACACCGAAGCGCTGCCCGCTGCGGTAGACGCAGCTCAGCGCTTTCTGGGCGGCGACGCTGGCATCCCAGGCATCCGGCGGCAGCAGGCAGTTGTCGCAGTTGCCGCAGGGTTGGGGATAGGTTTCCCCGAACCCGGCCAGCAGCACCTGGCGGCGGCATTGCATGGATTCGCAGTAGCCGAGCAGGTGGTCGAGTTTGGACCGTTCGAGCGTTTTGCGGTCTTCGCCGGCTTCGGACTGTTCGATCATCTGCTTGAGCAGCACGACGTCGCCGAGCCCATAGCAGAGCCAGGCTTCGGCAGGCTCGCCATCGCGCCCCGCGCGCCCGGTTTCCTGGTAATACCCTTCCATCGATTTGGGCAGATCGGTATGCGCGACGAAGCGCACGTCCGGCTTATCGATGCCCATGCCGAAGGCGATGGTGGCGCACATGACGATGCCATCCTCGCGCAGGAAGCGGCGCTGGTTGGCGGCGCGTACCTCGGCGGGCAGGCCAGCGTGGTAGGGCAGGGCGTTCATGCCCTCCTTGCACAGGAATTCGGCGGTTTCTTCCACCTTGCGCCGCGACATGCAGTAGACGATACCGGCTTCCTGACGGTGGACCTTCAGGAAGTCCAGCAACTGGCGCTTGGCGTTGTCTTTCTGGACGACGGTATAGCGGATGTTGGGCCGGTCGAACGAACTGACGAAGTGCTGGGCGTTGGTCAGGTCCAGCCGTTCGGCGATTTCGCGCTGGGTCGGCGGATCGGCGGTGGCGGTCAGCGCGATGCGCGGGACGTCGGGCCAGCGCTCGTGCAGGACGGTGAGCTGGCGGTATTCGGGGCGGAAGTCGTGGCCCCACTGCGAGACGCAGTGGGCTTCATCGATGGCGAACAGGGCAATCTGGCTGCGCGAGAGCAGCGAGAGGAAGCGGCCGGTCAGCAGCCGCTCGGGGGCGACGTAGAGCATGTCCAGTTCGCCGGCGAGCAGTTCGCGCTCGACGCGGGCGGCGGTTTCGCCATCAAGGGTGGAGTTGAGGTATTCGGCGCGGACGCCGAGCTGGCGCAGGGCTTCGACCTGGTCCTGCATCAAGGCGATCAGCGGCGAGATGACGATGCCGGTGCCGTCGCGGAGCAGGGAGGGGACCTGGTAGCAGAGCGATTTGCCGCCGCCGGTGGGCATGAGGACGAGCGCGTCATTGCCGGCGGCGACATGCTCGACGATCGCCTGCTGCGGACCGCGGAATTCGTCGTAACCAAAGATGCGGCTGAGCAGGTCGTGCGCGGGGCGGGAAGACATCGCGCTAGTTTACCTTGCCCAGGCTACGGGCCGTGTCCTCTGATGCCGGATCGGCGTGTAGGGATGCCAGGAGCCAAGGCATCAAAGCCTCAAGGCCTCAAAGGCAGAGGCTCAAAGCGCCGGGCGTTCCGTCTTACGGGTTTGGCGCGGTGTGGGTGGGCCTGCAGGACCCGCCGTGAACCCGTCCATGGGGGCTCGTAGTGCGCCATCCATGGCGCCCAACGGTCCTGCAAACCCACCCACACCG
>NZ_JASCOO010000093.1:0-15969 GCF_029959485.1 Stenotrophomonas sp. PS02301 | reverse complement strand
GGTAAAACCGCCCCGTTGGCGTCCGGGGGGGCGGGCCGGCAGGGGCGGGGATGTGGCAGGGGAGGGCTGGCGCCCACACCGTGCTGCGCAAGGTGTGGGGTCCGGGCGCTTCGCGCCCGGACAAACGCCCAAACAAACAGAAAAGGCCGATCTTTCGATCGGCCTTTTCTGTTTGTTTGGCTGCCCCGGATGGATTCGAACCACCGAATGCCTGAGTCAGAGTCAGGTGCCTTACCGCTTGGCGACGGGGCAAAATGTGCGTGCAATTATTGCACTTTCTCCCTGAAAAACCAAGCGAACTTGGTGGCTATGGGTGGACTCGAACCACCGACCCCAGCATTATGAGTGCTGTGCTCTAACCGGCTGAGCTACATAGCCTCAGGGAGCCGGCAATTCTGGAGATATATTCGGAATCTGTCAACACTTTTTCACCGCGCTTGTGAGTGGGCAGCGGGCGTGGCACAGTCCCGATCAGTAGATTTTTCTAGGAGTCCGCATCGTGATCGATCCGGACGGCTATCGACCGAACGTCGGTATTGTGCTGATGCGGCAGGATGGGCAGGTTTTCTGGGCACGACGTGTGCGCCGGGATGGCTGGCAGTTCCCGCAGGGCGGCATGAACACCGACGAGACGCCTGTCGAAGCCATGTATCGCGAGTTGCAGGAAGAAACCGGGTTGTTGCCGGAGCACGTTGAAGTGCTCGGGGCGACGCCGGGTTGGCTTCGCTATCGGCTGCCGGCACGGGCCATCCGCCGCAATGAACGGCAGGTCTGTATCGGCCAGAAGCAGGTGTGGTTCCTGCTCCGGCTGGCCGGGGACGAATCCCACGTCACCCTGGACCATACCGACAGCCCCGAGTTCGACCAGTGGCGTTGGGTCGATTTCTGGTACCCGGTGGAGCATGTGGTGATGTTCAAGCGGGGCGTCTATGCACGTGCCCTGCGCCATCTGGCGCCGCTGGCACGGGGGGTGGCCGGGACGGGGGTGGAAACGATGCCCAAGTCCGCCCAGGAAGCCTGGATGCCGGGCAACGCCGCCGGTCACGAGCGGCCGCGCAAGCGCACCACGCCCAAGCGGGGGGGCGGCTACTGGCCGCGCAGCAAAGCCAAGGGCGAGCCGGGCGCCGTCTGAGCGCTGCTGGCGGCTCTGAACCGTATCGAGAATGATTCAGGTTCGAAATTGACAACCATTCGCATTTCGATTGGAATAGCAGCAGGCCGATCCGGGCCTGCCTGCCGAGTCCGCACGTGTACGTCTGCATCTGCAACGGGGTTACCGACCATCAGATCCGCGAAGCCGCCCAGAGCGGTGTCGTGAGCGTGTCCGAGTTGACGATGCGCACCGGCTGCGGCGCCACCTGCGGTTCCTGCCTGGACATGGCGGCCGACCTGCTGGTCAAGTTCAGCGCCACCCACGACCTGCCACTGCCGGTTCTCGGCCTGCAAGCCGCCTGAGCTCGGCCCGCCCGGTTGCGGGCCGCAACTGAGCACGATTCGCGTTCCTTCATGCCTGCGCGCGACGCGCTACAGTGCCCGCGATTCCACGCAGCAGGAGCACGCTCATGAAGGGCGACGCCAAAGTCATCGAATTCCTCAACAAGGTCCTCTACAACGAGCTGACCGCGATCAACCAGTACTTCCTGCACGCCAAGATGCTGAAGAACTGGGGCCTGAAGGAACTCGCCGATCACGAATACAAGGAATCGATCGAAGAGATGAAGCATGCGGACATCCTGTCCGACCGCATCCTCTTCCTCGAAGGCCTGCCGAACTTCCAGGCGCTGGGCAAGCTGCGCATCGGCGAGAACCCGGCTGAGATCCTGCAGTGCGACCTCAGCCTGGAACGCGACGGCGTGGTCACGCTGCGCGAGGCTGTGGCGTATGCCGATTCGATCGGCGATTACGTCAGCCGCCAGCTGTTCGTGAAAATCCTCGCGTCCGAGGAAGAGCACATCGACTGGCTGGAAACCCAGCTGGATCTGATCGAGCGCATCGGCGAACCGAACTACCTGCTGACCAAGATCGAAGACTGAGTCAGCTCTGCAGCGGGGCGCGCAGGCGGGCGTGATGGCCGGCCAGCGCGATCCGTGCACGCGCGAACTCGGCGATCAACAGCGCCACCGCCACGGCGGGGCGCTCCAGCGTGCCGGCGCGGGCATCGTGCTCGATCCGCCAGGCCGCTGCCGACAGCGCCATCGCACCCACATTGGCGCTGGCCGACTTGAGGCTGTGCGCCAACGCGCGCAGCTGGTCCAGGTCCGCTGCGACCGAGGCGTCCTGCAGCTGGCGGATCAACGGTGGCGTGTCATCCAGGAACACGCCGATGATGCGCGCGGTATCGGGACCAATAACCTCCAGCAGTTCATCCAGCACGTCCTGATCAAGCACCGGGGCCGGCGCCTCGTCGCGTGCTGGCAGCGCCGCGGGCGGTGAAGGCTGCTGCTCGGGCAGGGACGGTGGCTGCACGGCCGGGTCGTCGGCCATCACGCTTCCCCAGCGAGCCAGCACGGCCTGGAGTGTTTCGCGGTGGATCGGTTTGGACAGGTAATCGTCCATGCCGGCCTGCAGGCAGCGCTCGCGGTCGCCGGCCATCGCATTGGCGGTCATCGCCACGATCGGCAGCCGTGCCGCGCCCCGTGTGGCCTCGTGCGCGCGCCAGCGGCGGGTGGCGTCGTAGCCATCCAGCACCGGCATCTGGCAATCCATCAGCACCACATCGAACGGCCGGGCGTGCAGTGCCTCCAGTGCCTGCTCGCCTTCGGTGGCGGTCTCCACCTCGCAGCCCAGCACCTGCAGCAGCCGCTGCGCGACCAGCAGGTTGACGCTGTTGTCTTCCACCAGGAGCACGCGCAGCGGGAACTGCGGCAGTGCCGTGGGCGAGCCTGCGTACTCCACCTCGGCCAGCAGCGCGGCCGGGCGCGCGCTGGGCACCACCGGGCGCAGCAGCGCGTGCAGTTCACTGTCAGCGCCCTGCCGCGACAGGGCGGGTCCCGGGCCAAGCGCCTCGGGCGCGGGCGCCTCATCGCCATACAGCCACAGCAGCTGCGCAGCGGGATGCTGTTCGTTCCCGGCCACCGCCTTCTGCAATGCCTGGGTGCCATGGCGCAGGCCGTCGGTGTCGGCGATCACCCAGGCCAGGGCCGGGTCGATACCGGGGCGCTGTGGGGCGCGAAGGGCGTCGATCGCTTCGGCGCTGGTCTCCACGGTGTGCAGGCGCAGATCATGGAGCTGGGTCACCCGCCCGATGCGCTGGGCGAGCACCGCATCGCGGGTGATCAGCAGGGCGCGCCGCGTGTTGCCGACGGCAGGCAGATCACCGATCACCTTGAGCAGCGGAATCTCGAACCAGAACGTAGCGCCGCGCCCCACGGTGGACTGCACGCCGATGCGGCCATGCATCAGGTCGATGATGCGCTTGCAGATGGCCAGGCCCAGCCCGGTGCCGCCATACAGGCGCGTGGTCGAGGCATCGGCCTGGCTGAAGGATTGGAACAGGCGCGCCTGCAGGGCGTCGTCGATGCCGATCCCGCTGTCGGCGATCTCGAACCGCAGTTGGTGCTGCGCGTTGGTCTCGCCCTGGCGCTGCACGCGCAGCCGGATCTGGCCACGCTCGGTGAACTTGATCGCGTTGACCAGCAGGTTGCTCAGCACCTGGCGCAGGCGCACCGGGTCGCCACGGACGGACAGGCGTACCGCCGGGTCGAGTTCGAGCAAGAGCTGCAGGCCTTTCGGATCGGCGGCGCGCTGCATCAACTGCACCAGCCCTTCGAGCAGCTCGCGCAGGTTGAACGTGGTGATCTCCAGGTTCAGGCCCTTGGCCTCGAGCCGGGAGTAATCGAGGATGTCATCGACGATGCGCAGCAGCTGCTGCGAGCTGGTCGCGGCGGTCTGCAGCATCTGGCGCTGGTCGCTGCCGAGCTGGCCGCGCGCGATCAGATCGAGCATCGGCAGGATGCCGTTGAGCGGCGTGCGGATCTCGTGGCTCATGGTGGCCAGGAACTCACCCTTGGCCAGCGCCGCGGCTTCGGCGGCCTGCTTGGCGCTGAGCAGTTCCTGTTCCAGCTGGTTCTGCTGCTGACGGCGCTGCTGCAGCTGATCGCGCTCGAGCACCAGCGCCTCATTGCCCCGCTGCAGCCTCTCCAGCTGGTCCTGCGCGTCACGCCAGCGGCGTACCGCCTGGATGCCGGCGATCAGTGCCAGCACGCCGGTGCCGGCGGCAATGTCGATCCATGGCCCATTGGCACCGATGCGCGCCATCACCGCGGCAGTGGCACACAGGGCGGCCGCCGCAGCGCTGATCCACAGCGAGGCCGGGGTGGAGGAGGGGGCTGGCCGTCCGTGGCGTCCCATGCTCAGAGCACCGAGTTCTGGAAGTCGAAGTTCAGTTCGCTGCCGGCGGACTGGACCATGTTGCCCTGGATGAAATCGACCCCGCCGATCCACATCGCGGCCGCGGCCTGCGGGTCTTCGATCTGCTGGCCGATGATGCGCAGCCCGGCGCGGTGCGCCAGGTCGATCGCCGCGCGCAGTTCGTCGCGCGTGTGCTGGTTGGTGTGGCTGTTGGAGAAGCGCGCGGCCATGCGCACATAGGCCAGCGGCAGCTGCGCCATCAATGCATTGGCCTCATCGCCCGGCTCGAACTGGCTCAGGCAGAAGCGCACGCCGGCCGCATGCATGCGCGTGCAGAACTGCTGCAGGGTGACGGTGTGGATCAGGGCATCGGGCAGACGCACGTCGATGACCAGCGCGCTGCCGTCGATCTGCCGGCTCGCCAGCGATTCCAGCAGCCAGTCACCGAAGGCATCACGGGCCAGTGTGCGCAGCGACTGCGAGACGAACAGGTGCAACGGCTGCGCGGCGTGGCGATACAGATCCAGCAGCCCCAGCGCATGGTCGAGCACCTGCTGGTCCAGATCGGCGATGCGCCCGGCCGCTTCGGCGGCCGGGATCACCTGCCCGGCGGCCAGCACGCTGCCATCGGCCTGGCGCAGCCGCAGCAGCACCTGGTACTGCGCGGTGTTGCCACCGGCCACGGCGACGATCGGCTGGTAGGCCAGTTCCAGCTGCCCTTCAAGCAACGCCAGGTGTTCCTGCGCGGCCACATCTTCGCGGCGCACGTAGGCGGCCACGCCGGCGGTCAGCAGGCGTGCCTGCAGGGTGGTGCGTTCGACCGCTTCCAGTGCGCTGCCCGCATCGGAGAAGCCCGGCGAGAGCTGGGCATGACCGACCACGCCGCGCAGGTGCACGGATTCGTCATCGCGGATCACGAACGCGCGCGTGGACAACTGCTCGCGCAGGGCATGCGCCATCGCATCCAGCGTGGCCTCGTCGGCCCCGCGGGCCAGCACCAGGAAGCTGTTGTCGTTCAAACGTGCCAGCAGGTGGGGCTGGGCGGCATCGGCCAGCCGCTGGCCGGCCTGGGTCATCAGCCGTTCGAACGCGGCATAGCCGTAGCGCTCGCGCAGGCCCAGCGCGCTGGCGATCTCGATGAAGAACAGACCGCCCTGATCGCGGTGCGCCAGCGAGGCGCCGAGCTGTTGCATCACATGATGGCGGGTCGGCAGGCCGGTCTCGGGGTTGTTCATCGCCGGTGCGCTGCCGTTGCCCGCCTGCGAGGCGGCCTGCGCACGTGCGCGGCGGATCCGGTTGGAGACGGCGGCGATCAGGTGGCGCGGGCGGATCGGCTTGCTGAGGAAATCATCGGCGCCGCTGTCGAGCACCTCGAACTGGCGCTCCGGATCCGGGTCGCCACTGAGGAACACGATGGGCAGCAGCTGCTGGCCGGGTTGCTGGCGGATCAGTGCGGTCAGCCGCATCCCATCCAGCCCGGGCAGGTGCAGGTCCATCAGGATCAGATCGGGGCGATGCTCGGCGATGGCCTGCTGCACCCCCTCGGCATCGCTGTGCACCAGCGCCTGCATGCCGGCGCCGTGCAGCACGCTTTGCGCGAAGAGGGCCTGCGAGCGGTCGTCTTCGACGATCAGCACGCGGTACGCAGCGTCGATGGCGGCCGGCGGCAGGCTGCCGGTCTCGGCGTGCATCGGGGGGAGCAGGGGCGGCGGGCTGGCCGGCGCCGGCGTCAGTGCGACGACATTGCTGTGCATCACGGGTGCGGGTGAGCCCTGGCGTTGCCAGCGCTGCCAGTGGTCGGCCGGCGGCGTTTCAGCGCGCACGGCGCGGGCGGATGCAACAACGTTGTCGTGAACGGCCATCAGTACTCCCAGTCTGCGCCGCAATTATGCGATGAACACCCGAAGGCAGGGCACGCCTCACCGTGGCAGGGTTCCCGGTTTGACCTGCGTCTGACCACTGTCGGCCTGCCGCATCAACCAGCGCATGCCCTTCCACAGCGTCCGCCAGATCATCCAGACGATCAACGCGCCGATCAGGCTGCACGCCACCACCAGGATCAGCGCCAGCCATGGGTGCGCCAGCGCGAGCGCGAGCGCGCCGACCACCACGGTGTCTTCGGCGGCGGAGGCGATCCAGTTGCTGGCCGGTTCGGGCGAGGTGTTGAGCAGGGCGCGGGTACCGGATTTGAGCCCGTGGCTGGCCAGCGCGACGCCGGCGCCGGCCACCAGCGCGGTGCCGCTGAGCTCGCCGCTGGGCGAGAGCGTGGCGGCGGCCAGGAACGCACCGGCCGGGACCCGGGCCAGGGTCTGGACCAGATCCCAGACCGAGTCGACCCCGGGGATCTTGTCGGCGAAGAATTCGGCGATGGCCAGCACGGCCGAGGTGCCCAGCACCCACCAGGACTCCGTGGCCTGCAGCGCGGGCGGCAGGTCGACCCAGCCGAGCAGGCCGGCCAGGCCGACGCCGAACACGGTCAGGTACACGCGGATGCCGGCCAGCCAGGCCAGCAGGATGCCGATCACGAACAGGTGGGCTTCGGTCATGGCACGCGCTCCGGCTGCAGAATGTGCACAGGCGCACACTATCGGGGATGACGTCCATGAACGCCACTGCCTCGATCCCGGCCCTGCGCGGACAAGGTCTTTCCCCTGACTTACACTAGCCCGTCGTTCCAGACAGGGGCCGTTGCGACAGCGCCGGCAGGCGCGGTCGCCCAGGACTGCCATGAATAAACCCACACCTTCCCGCATCCAGATCCGCCGGCCGGGCGCGCCGCCCGTGCAGGACCGCAAGCGCCTGCTGGTGCTGGGCGGGGCCTGGCTGCTGTCGCTGATCCTTGCCGTGCTGCTTGGCGCCTGGCTGGGCTCGCCCGGCGGTGACGTCGGCACCCAGCTCAAGGCGGCCGAGACCCGCAACGAGCGCCTCCAGCAGCAGCTCATCGAACTGCAGCAGCGCCAGGCGACCCTGCAGGCCTCCGACCGCATCAGCCGCGCCGCCAACAACGAAGTCCAGACCTCGCTGGGCGAGCGCGATGAAGAAATCGCCGGCCTGCGCGCCGACGTGGCCTTCTATGAGCGCCTGGTCGGAGCGACCAGCCAGCGCAAGGGGCTGAACACCCATTCGGTGGAGTTCTCGCCGGAGACCGGCGGCACCTGGCAGTACGCCGTGGTGCTGACCCAGAACCTGAACCGCGGGGCAATCAGCCAGGGGCAGATGCGCTTCACGGTGGAAGGCGTCAAGGACGGCAAGCTGACCTCGGTCAGCTGGGACGAGCTGCACCAGCGCACCAAGGTACCGGGCCAGGACTATTCCTTCCGGTATTTCCAGCAGCTCACCGGCAGCGTGATGCTGCCACCAGGCTTCACCCCGCAACGTGTGCGGGTCACGCTGGGATCGGGCGCGGGGGGCGCCACCCAGGTATTCGATTGGAAGCAGGCCGGAGCACCGGCGGCATCGGCAAAAGAAGGGGAGTAAGCCCATGTTTGGCAGCAACAAATCCAACCGCGACGGACATCTGGTCGTGGACGCGCTGATCGGCGCGCAGGTGGTGATCCGCGGGGACGTGGAATTCAGCGGTGGCCTGTATGTGGAAGGCACCATCCAGGGCAAGGTGATCGCCCAGGACGGCGCCAGCAATGCCACCCTGACGGTGGCCGAGCACGGTGCCATCGAGGGCGAGATCCGCGCCCAGGTGGTGGTCATCAGCGGCCGCCTGGATGGCGATGTGCACGCCACCGAGCGGGTCGAACTGACCCCGAGCGCCCGCGTGACCGGCAACATCCATTACCAGGTGGTGGAAATGCACGCCGGCGCCCAGCTGACCGGCCGCCTGATCCATACCTCGGCGCAGATGGCCCTGCCGCCGCCGTCCGGGGATGCGGACCAGGGCAAGGGCCAGGACACTGCGGCCCGCAAGAAGCTGGCCGAGGCGATGGCCTGAATCGCGCCCGCGCGACAACTTGAAACCGTGCTCATGCACCCCCATGCTGGGGGCATGAGCACGCTTGTTTCCCTGCCCGGCGCTCCCGCCGCCGCGCCGAACTACCAGTCCCTGGACCGTCCGCTGAACTTCACCGAGGCCGCTGCGGCCAAGGTCAAGGAGCTGATCCAGGATGAGGGCAACGCTGCCCTCGCCCTGCGCGTCTACATCGAAGGCGGCGGTTGTTCCGGCTTCCAGTACGGGTTCGAGTTCGATGAGAACCGCGCCGAGGACGATCTGGCGGTGGATACCGCCGGCGTCACGCTGCTGGTCGATCCGTTGAGCCTGCAGTACCTGATGGGCGCCGAGGTGGATTACACCGAAAGCCTGACCGGCGCGCAGTTCGTGATCCGCAATCCGAACGCCAAGACCACCTGCGGCTGCGGCAGCAGTTTCAGCATGTGATGTGCGCGCAACCGGCCTGATGGTCGGTTGCCGCTTGCCAGTCCCGCCGAATGTGGGCAGGCTCTTGCGATGTCCAAATTCTCTTCGCAGCTTTCCGGTTTCGCTTTCGTCAGCGAGCCGCTGGAGCGCGCCGATACCCTGCGCGATGACGCCGATGCGTTGTTGCGCCTGTGGCCGGACGCGCGTGTATTGGTGCTCGACCAGGACGGCACCGCGCTGGCCGGCCACGATGGTCAGCCGCTGCCGCTGACCGGCGCGGATCTGGGCGGTGGCCCGGGCACCGCGATCTTCCTCGGCCTGCGCGGCGAGCAGGCGTGGTTCTCGATGGAGGCCGCCGGGCTGTCGGTGACGGCGCCGCAGCGGGTCGACCTGCGCCAGTCCGCCGCGACCTGGTCCATCGCCGATTCCACCGCCTTCTGTTACGCCCGGGGCATGTCCTACTGGCAGTCGCGCACCCGCTTCTGCGGGGTGTGCGGCGGCGCGGTGACCTTCAGCCGCGGCGGCTTCGTCGGCCGGTGTGGCCAGTGCGCCACCGAACACTACCCCCGGGTCGATCCGGCGGTGATCGTGGCCGTGGAGAACCAGGGCCGGCTGCTGCTCGGCCGCCAGGCGAACTGGGCCCCGCGCCGTTATTCGGTGTTGGCCGGCTTCGTCGAGCCGGGTGAATCCCTGGAGCAGACTGTGGTCCGTGAGGTCTTCGAGGAGAGCCGGGTGCGCGTGCGCGAGTGCCGCTACCTGGGCACCCAGCCATGGCCGTTCCCGGGCGCGCTGATGCTGGGCTTCGCCGCCACGGCCGAAGACGACGTACCGACCGTGAACGGCGAGCTGGAAGATGCGCGCTGGTTCACCGCCGAGGAAGTGGGCGCCGCCCTGGCCCGGGATGTCGAGGATGACGGCGAAGGCATCCGCCTGTCCCCGCCGATCTCGATCTCGCGCAGCCTGATCGAGCACTGGTACCGCCAGCAGATCGCCTGACCGTCGCCTGCCGTTGCCGCAGGCTGAACACGCGGCGCGGTACATTACCAACGGCCCGGGGAATTGCCGGGCCGCAAGGCATAGTAGCGGCGCGTCCCACGTCCCGAGCCGGAGGCTTACATGTTCACCACCCTGGTCGCCGTGCTGGTTGCCTTGGCCCTGGGCCATGTCGCGCCGGGCGCGGCCGTCGCGCTGCGGCGTTTCGGCCTGTACCGGCGCTGGCTGCAGTGGTTGGGCCGGCACGCCGCCGACGACGGGGTCTGGCGCGGCCGCAAGGGCGGCTGGCTGGCGGTGCTGCCGTTCGTGGCAGCGCTGGGCCTGCTGCAGTGGCTGTTCGATGACCGCGTCTACGGCCTGCCGTCGCTGTTGTTGGGCGTGCTGGTGCTGGTGATGTGCTGGGGCCCGCGCGACCTGGACCGCGATGTCGAGGCGGTGATCGACGCCGATGACCCCCACGCACGCCACCTGGCGATCGCGCAGTTGCAGTCCGCCGGTGGCAGCCTGCAGGAAGACGTCCCCTCGCTGGTCGAAGCCACCGTGCTCAACGCGCTGAGGCGCTGGTTCGCGGTGCTGTTCTGGTTCCTGCTGCTGGGCCCGGTCGGCGCGCTGCTGTATCGCCTGCTGGCCTTGCTGGCGGTTGGCCCGATGCGCTCGCTGGCCAGCGTGGAAGCGGTCGCCGGTGCGCGCGGCGTGCTGGCCTGGCTGGAGTGGCCGGTCGCGCAGCTGATGTCGCTGTCGATGGCGCTGGTCGGCAATTTCGATACCGCGTTCAAGGCCTGGCGCGAGGCGCACGGCAATCAGTGGTCGGCCTCGACACACTTCCTCGGTGCGGTCGCGCGGGCAAGCGTGAGCGCCGAGCTGCGCGAGGATGCCCACGATTACAGTGATGCGGGGATGGTGCCGGTGTGGCGCCGTCTGCCGGAGCTGCGCGATGCGATGAGCCTGGTGTGGCGCATGCTGCTGCTGTGGATGGCGGTGCTGGCGCTGCTGGTGATCGCCGGTTGGGTCACCTAGCGGTCCGGCTCAGCCCGGCTCCAACCAGGTAAACGGCACCCACGGCAGGTTGCGTGCGATCCAGTACGCGGGCAGCAGGATCAGCCAGAAGGCGGGCTTCATCAGCAGCGTGATCAACGGCTGCAGCGCGCGTGGCCGCCAGCCCAGTGCCCAACCAAGTACCAGCGGGGCGATGGCCAGCATCAGCATGGCCAGCGGATTCATCGAGAACGCAGTGACCACATCGCCGTGGGCCAGCGCGTGCAATGCACGCGTCAGCCCGCAGCCGATGCAGTAATACCCGGTGACCGCCAGAAAGCTGCACGGCGGGAACGGACTGCTGGCGCTGTTGGGGTCGTAGTGCCGCAGCATCCAGACCCCCGCACCAGCCGCCATCGCGGCCGGCGGCAACGCCGCCAGCAACCAGCGCCTGCCGTGCAGCGCGATCATCAGCTGGCGCTTTCGATCTGCTGCTGGAACTGCTGCATCTGTTCCATGTAACCGTCCACGCCCATGAAGGCCAGCGAGATCACGAACAGCACCACGCCGGCGATCAGGAAGCCGGTGGTGACCCAGGCCCAGATCTTGGCGTTCTTGGAGGCACGACGTGCGCCTTCCAGGTCGCCCTGGTTGAGCAGGCCGTTGACCTTGCTGGCGAACACGATTGCGACCACACCGGTGACGATGCCCGGGAAGCTCAGGCACGACAGGCAGCACACGAAGAACGCCAGGATGGTGACGACGATCGACCAGATCAGGTGGTTCGGGATGCTGCCCGGGGCGGGCGGCAGGGGGGCGGTGGCATTCATCAGCGAAACTCCATTTGCTTGGGTGGGTGGGTGCGTACGAGGTGTCCCGGGCGGTAATCTAACCGATGTGCCTGCCTCTATGTATACGGTTACATGCAGGCAGGGCGGGGCTCATGCCTGATCGCCGCGAAGCTGCCTGACCTGGGTTTCCAGCATCGGCGCGGTGGCGACCTCGCCGGCGATCGGCGCAGATGCGACGACCTCGACATGCGCGCGGAAACGGCGTGGCACACGCATGCGGCCCAGGCGCGTGTCGCGGCGGCTCCACATGCTCGACCACATTCCGCGCAGCGCCATCGGCACCACCGGTACCGGGCGACGTTCGAGAATCTTCTCCACGCCCGATTTGAACGCGCCCATCTGCCCATCGCGGGTCAACGCGCCCTCGGGGAAAATGCAGACCAGCTCGCCCTCGGCCAGCGCCTTGTCCACCTCATCGAACGCGGCCTGCATCAACGCCGGATCCTCACGTGCGCCGGCAATCGGGATCGCCTTGGCGGTGCGGAAGATCCAGCGCATCACCGGGATGTTGAAGATCTTGTAGTACATGACGAAGCGCACGGGGCGCGGAAGGGTCGCCGACAGGATCAGCGCGTCCATGTAGCTGACGTGGTTGCATACGATCAGTGCCGCTCCCTCGTCCGGCACGTTGGCTTCGATGCCGTGCGGACGCAGCCGGTACAGCGCGCGCACCATCACCCAGCTGAGGAAGCGCATCAGGAACTCGGGCACGATCGTGAAGATGTAGATCGACACCACGGCATTGGCGATCGCCAAGGCCAGGAACAGCTGCGGGATGGTCCAGTCCAGCACGCGCTGGGTGAGCAGGCCCAGGCCGGCGGCCAGGACGATGAAGCCCGAGTTCTGGATGTTGAGCGCGGCGAACACGCGCGACATTTCCGATTTGGCCGTGCGGCTCTGGATCAGGGCGAACAACGGCACCACGAAGAAGCCGGTGAACAGGCCGATGCCGATCAGATCGATGATGATGCGCGCGCTGCCCGGGGCCTGCACGAACTGCCAGATCGACAGCCCGGCCGCGGCGGCTTCGCCGACGCGGGCGAAGTACAGGTCGAGCATGAAGGCGGTCATGCCGAACGCGCCCAGCGGCACCAGGCCGATCTCCACGGTGCGCCCGGACAGCTTTTCGCACAGCAGCGAACCGGTGCCGGTACCCAGCGAAAACAGCGCCAGCGCGAAGATGTAGAGCAGGGAGCCGCCACCGAGGTTGACCTCGGCATAGGTCGGCAGCTGTGAGGTCAGCATCGTGCCCACGAACCAGAACCAGGACACGCCGAGAATCGCGTTGCGCACGGCCTTCTGCTTCTTGGCCATGCGCAGCACCGCCAGCGACTCGGGCAGCGGATTCCAGTTGATCTTCAGATCCGGCGCGCCGGCATCGACCTTCGGGATCATCCGCGCGGTGAGGTTGCCCGCCACGGCCAGTACGATCACGGCGGTCGCGGCGACGATCGGGCCATGGCTGCCGGACACCGCGAAGATCAGGCCCCCGGCGATCATCCCGGTGAGGATCGACAGCGAGGTGCCCATCTCGACCAGGCCATTGCCGCCGGTCAGCTCCTCGGGCTTGAGGATCGAGGGCAGCACCGAGTACTTCACCGGCCCGAACAGGGTGGACTGCATGCCGGTGCAGAACAGCGCGACCAGCAACACCGGCATGCTCTCGGTCAGGAAACCGAGTGCGGCCAGCGACATGATCGCGATTTCCATGGTCGTGGTGATCACGATCAGCCGCGATTTCTCCAGCTTCTCCGCGATCTGCCCGGCCAGCGCCGAGAACAGGAAGTACGGCAGGATGAAGATCGCCGGCGCCAGGTTGGTATACAGCGAGCGCTCTTCGATCGGCGTGCCGAGGAAGAACAGCAGCGCGATGATTGCCTGGCGGTAGACGTTGTCGTTGAACGCGCCCAGCGACTGGACGATGAAAAACGGCAGGAAACGGCGTTGCCTGAGCAGAGCGAACTGACTATGGCCGGACATGGAGACTCCTTGCGAACCGGCGCAGCCTAGCATTCTCCCTGTTGGCGCAGCATGGCAGCGGCGCGCGTCGCCCCGGGGCGGTCGCTCACGACCGTGGGTCGTGAGACGTTCAACATCCGTAGCGGCCAACGGTCGATACCTACCCCAGCGTGCGCGCGGCCTCGTTGGCGGCACTGCGCAGCTTGGGCAGCAGGCGCAGCATCAGCCCCATCTGGGTGCGGATCAGCTGCAGCTTGGGCGGCATGTCGTCCGGGATCTGCTCCAGCTGCTCGGCCAGGGCCCGGTCGCCCTCGTTGGCGTCTTCGGCCACCGGTTCGCGCTGCTCCAGCGCGCGCGCGATCTGCTGCATCGCCTGCTGCACCCGTTCGCCGCCAGACAGCGCGAGCGGATCCTGGCCGTAGCTGTCCAGCTGGGTGCGGTGGGCGCCCAGTGCGGAGAGATGGCCGAGCAGGGTGTTGGACAGCGCCAGGAAGCGGAAGCCGGCATCCAGATTGCGGCGCACGTGACCAGGCTCGCGCAGCATGTTCGACAACGCAGTGGACAGCGCCGCATCGGCGTTGTGCATGTCACGGCGCGCGATACGGTACGCCAGGTCGTCCTGCATGCCGCTGCCGTACTGGCCGAGCACGGCGTGCAGGTACTTGGCGCAGTTGTCGAGCACACGCGCCATCACCAGGTTCAGTCGCCGGCCCTGCCAGTCGGGCAGGATCAGGAAGGCGGCCGCCGCGGCGATCGCGCAGCCCAGCAGCGTATCCACCAGGCGCGGCCAGATCAGCAGGAAGCCATCGCCGATCAGGTTGAAGCAGGTCAGTGCCATCACCGTGATCGCCGCCGAGGCCACCAGGTAGCGATCGCTGCGGGTGAAGAAGAACAGCAGTGCCGAGAGCAGCGCGATCAGCAGTTCGATGCGCAGGTCCTGGAACAGCTGCATCAACGCCCAGGTCAGCACCAGACCGATCAGCGTGCCGGCGATCCGTTGCGCCAACCGCTGGCGGGTCGCACCGAAGTGTGGGCGGCACACGAACACGATGGTGAGCAGTACCCACGAGCCGTTCTGGGCGTTGAACAGGCGGATCGCGGCGAAACCGACGATCAGCGCCAGCGCCATGCGCAGGCCATGCCGGAACAGCACCGAGCCGGGCGTGAGCTGCTGGCGGATGCGCACGCCCATCTCGCGCAGGGTGTGCGGGTTGGTATCGCGCAGGCGGGTATCGACGTTGTCCAGGGTGGACTCGGATTTCTCGGCCTCGGACAGGCGACGTTCGATGCTCTGCAGGTTGTGGCCGAGCAGTTCCAGCGAGGCCAGCAGACGCTGCCACTGCGGGTTGTGCTGGGCGCGCAGCCAAGTGAGCGAATCGGTCAGGTCGGCGGTGGCCTGCTTGGTGCGCTCGCCGTACTGGAACGGCTGGCGCAGGCGGATTGCCTGGCCGAGGTTGGCGCAGGCCTCACCCTGCAGCGCAAGCAGGCGCTGGCAGCGGTACAGCACGTCGCTGTGGAAGAACGCTTCAGTCAGGGCGCCGTAGGGGTAGTGCGAGGAGCTGGCGCGTTCGTGGAAGTCTTGGGCCATGTAATACAGGCGCAGGTACAGGCCGGACTGCACGCCGGGCCGGCCGGAGCGGCCAAAGCGCGCCAGGATCGCGGTCTTGGCGATGTTCAGCGCCTCCACCACGCGCCGGTTCTGCTCGGCCAGGGCCAGCTGGCGCTTCTGCACGTCGGCATCGCGGACCGGTTCGAACAGATCGGCCTTGAGCTGCAGGTAGCGGCCCAGCTCCAGGTACAGGCGCGCCACCCGCTCGCGCACGGGGCGATTGGCGAACAGGGCGGTCCACAGGATCGAGAGCAACGCGTACCAGACCGCACCGGCCAGCAGGTGACTGACCGCATTGATCGCCTGGGACAGATCGGCCGCGCCGTGCTGCTCCAGCCCGATCATGGTGTAGATGGCCAGCGTTACCGTGGCCTGCGCGATCGAGGCATAGCGCTCGCCGAGCGCGCCGAGCAGGGTCAGCCCGAAGGTCGCCACCGCCAATGCGGTGATGAACCACCACGGATGCGGGAACAGCAGCACGACCGCGGCGGCGGCGGCCACGAAGCACAGCAGCGACAGCGCCACCGATTTGATCCGGCCCCACCAGTTGTCGTCGGTCTCGGCGATCGCGCTGGCGATGATGCCCAGGAACACGCCGGGCAGCGCGGTCAGCTGGTCCAGGTACCAGCACAGCCCCATCGCCGCGGACAACGCGATGAACACCCGCAGGCCATAGCTGGCCTTTTCATGCGCCCACAGGCGGCTGACGCGGGTTTCGAACGAAGGCATGGCGACTCGGCGGAAGGCAGGCCGCCATTATTGCCGGAGCGGGGTGAAGGGGACACCTTTACGTGGGTTGGAATGGCGCTGGTAGTGGGGGGCCGCCGCCCGCCCCACCCCCCCCCCCCCCGCGTACAAAAAAAAAA
>NZ_JASCOO010000092.1:0-16005 GCF_029959485.1 Stenotrophomonas sp. PS02301 | reverse complement strand
GCTCCCCTACACCTGTACCTGACGAGGAGCCGGCCAGCGGCCGGCACTACCGGAGCCCGTATAATCGGCGCCAGTCCAACCCAGGTTGCCGCCTTTGTCCGCCACGCACGAACCCGTCGTTTCCGAGCTGATCGACCTGCTCTCGCTCGAACGCCTGGAAGACAATCTGTTCCGCGGCCAGAGCCGCGATATCGGTACCAAGTATGTTTTTGGCGGCCAGGTGCTGGGCCAGGCGCTGTCGGCCGCCCAGAAGACGGTCGAGAACGGCCGTCACGTGCATTCGCTGCACGCCTACTTCCTGCGTGCCGGCAACATCGACCACCCCATCGTCTATGACGTGGACCGCACCCGAGATGGCGGCAGCTTCTCCGTCCGCCGGGTCACCGCGATCCAGCACGGCAAGGTGATCTTCTTCTGCGCCGCTTCGTTCCAGCAGGCCGAGACCGGCGCCGAGCACCAGCACAAGATGCCGGAAGTGCCGCAGCCGGAGGACATCGAGCCGAACCAGCCACTGCCGCAGGCCGTTCTGGATCGTCTGCCGATCAAGGTGCAGCGCTGGCTCTCGCGGGGCGGCCCGTTCGAATTCCGCCATGTCTACCCGCGTGACGAACTCAACCCGCCCAAGCGCCCGCCGTACCACCAGGTCTGGCTGCGCCTGAACGAGACCGTCGGCGATGCCCCGGAGCTGCATCAGGCGCTGCTCGCCTACGCCTCGGACTTCCACCTGCTCGGCACCGCGACCTTCCCGCACGGCATCAGCTACTACCAGCCGCATGTGCAGATGGCCTCGCTGGACCATGCGATCTGGTTCCACCGCCCGTTCCGCGCCGACGATTGGCTGCTGTACTCGCTGGACAGTCCCAGCGCGCAGGATTCGCGTGGCCTGGCGCGTGGCCAGTTCTTCACCCGCAACGGCATCCTGGTCGCCAGTACGGCGCAGGAAGGCCTGATCCGCGTGGTCGACGACAGTGCCGCGGCTGCCGCCGTGCCGGCCAAGGACTGACATGAGACAGATCTTCAACAGCCAGCGCGTGGAAACCGTCGAAGGCGTGGCCCAGCTGCTGCGCGACGCCGGCATCGAGGTGCGCATCACCAACGGACGCTCGTACCACAGCAAACGCGGCAGCCAGTTCAGCTATCTGGACAAGGAAAAGGCCACTACCCACCCGACCCTGTGGGTGGTGCATGCCGATGACCAGCCCCGCGCCCGCGAGATCCTGCGCGATGCGCGCCTGCTCGAAACCACCCGCCGCGATCACCCGACCGCGCAGTTCGCGTTCCGCGACGAGGTCGCCCAGAACGATGCGCCGCGCAACTGGGCCTGGCGCATCCGTATCGGCCTGCTGCTGGTGATCGCTGCCGTGGCGATGGTGGTGGTCATGCGCCACCGCAGCGCCCCGGTCGCGGCGCCCGCGCCGACCCCGACCGCGCAGCCGGCGGCGTCGCCGACCGCACCGGCAGCCGCCCCGCCGGAAGAAGAGGAAGTGCGGGTCCGGATCCAGCCCACCGAGTAACAGGTAGTGCCGGCCGCTGGCCGGCTCCTCGTGCGGTTGGAAGCCTGCAGAGCCGGCCGCTGGCCGGCTACCCGGTCACATCCGGGGCCGGCACGCGTCATGATGGGACCATCCCCGGGGGAGGACATCGTGACGACGCATCCGCTGACCACCACGCTCGAACGCGAGCTGCCCGCTGCCGCAGGCGGCTGCCAGCAGTCGTATGGCCGCATCGTGCTGGCCTGCCAGAACACGGTCACCGCGATCGCGCTGGCGATCACCCGCGATGTGCATGCCAGCGAGGACATCGCGCAGGAAGCGTTCATCAAGGCCTGGCAGCAACTCAACCAGTTGCACAGCCATGCCAGCTTCCTGCCCTGGTTGCGCCAGATCACCCGCAATCTCGCCCGTGACTGGCTGCGCGCCAACCGCGGCCGCCCGCTGTCCGGCGAGGCCGCCGAGATCGCCATCAACATGGCCGCCGACCCTAGCCCCAGTGCCCCGGATCATCTGCAACGGGTAGAGGAAGAACTGGCCGCCGAAGACATCATCTCGGCGCTGCCGGAAGACAGCCGCGAAACCCTGCTGCTCTATTACCGCGAAGGCCAGAGTTCGCAGCAGGTCGCCGATCTGCTCGGGCTCAGTGATGCCGCCGTGCGCAAGCGCCTGTCGCGTGCACGTGCCACCGTGCGTGAGGAGATGCTGCGTCGCTTCAGCGACTTCGCCCGCAGCAGCGCGCCGAGTGCCGCCTTCGCCACGACCGTCGTATCGATGGTGCTGGTCGCCGCCCCGGGCACGGCCAGTGCTGCGATCCTGCTGGGCACCGGGCTGGGCACCGGGAAGCTCGGCCTGGGCGGTGCCAGTGTCTCCGGCGGTGCGGCAATGGGCTCGTTGACGGCAGCGGCCAGCCAGACACAGGTGTTTCCACCGGACCTCGCCTGGGGCGCGATCATCGGCGGCATGGTCGGCGGCGTGCTGGGCAGCTACCTGGGCGGCCGTTATCTGCTCTCATATGCCGAGAACGAAAGCGAGCGCGCAGCGATCCGCAGGTTCGTCCACTACAGCACCTTCACTGCGATGCTGGTCTGCATGGGCGTATTCGCCCTGGGCTTCCTGCCCCTGGCCTGGTACTGGCCATGCGTGGCGCTGGCGATCGGCCTGGGCGTCGTCAACTATCAGTGCCTGGTCCCGCTGCAGCGGATCATGGCGCCGATGATCGCGCGCGATGCGGCCCGCCACGGGCGCACCGGGGCGAACTGGAAATATCAGTCGTTGTACGGCCCCAAAGCGCTGTGGGCCATGAATCTGCTGGTGGTCGGCACCATCGTCTGGGCGATGTACAGGAACGGCCGCATCTGATGGACGAAAAGCGCCGGTCGATGACCGGCGCTTTCGTTACACACCACCGCCATACCGCTTACTTCGTGGCCGGTGCCTTCGGCGGCATCGGCGGCTTGCCATCGCGATGATCACCACGCGGGCCACCGAACGGGCCCTTGGCCGCATCGAACTCGGCCTTGCTCAGCTGGCCGTCCTTGTTGGTATCGGCTGCGGCAAACCAGGCATCACGATGCTGCTTCATGCGCAGCTCGCGGTCGGCCTTGTCCAGGTAACCATCCTTGTTGACGTCCATCGCATCGAAGCGCGCGGCCAGGCGCGGGTCGGCCTTGGCCTCCTCGCGGCTGATGCGGCCGTCCTTGTTGGTGTCCAGCTTGGCCATCCAGTCGCCATGCCCACCCGGGCCACGCCCGTGGCGCTTGCCGTGCCAGCGCGGCAGTTCCTCACGGGAGAGCTTGCCGTCCTTGTTGGCATCGAGCGTGTCGAACTGCGCAGCCAGACGGGGCGACTTGGCCGCTTCGGTGCGGTCGATGAAGCCATCGCCATTGGTGTCCAGCTTGGCACGGGCCGGCTTGTCAGCGGCGGCGGGGGTATCGGCAGCGACCGCCAGGCCGGCAGCACCGGTGGACAGCAGCAGGGCCAGCAGCAGGAGGGATTTGCGGTTGCGCATGGGTAACTCCGGTTTGTGAGGGAAACTGCGTGCGGTGCGTGGCACCCACACCGGTAACAACGCGTGGGCGCCAGCACCGTTGACAGCCCGGCCAGCCGTGTTCATTTGGCAGACAGTCGCGGCGGCTGCGACGGCACGGGGCTATGCTGTGGGCATGGCAATACACGGCGACCGCGACGACGAGCTGCGACTGTTCCAGACCGGTGACCACCCCTGTGGCTACTGGCCGGAACGGGCCGCACGCGATCTGGTGCTCGATCCCAACGATCCGCGCCTGGGCACGCTGTACCCGATGGCGCTGGGCTGGGGCTTCCGCCGCTCTGGGGATCTGGTCTACCGCCCGCATTGCGCGGACTGCCACGCCTGCGTAGCCGTGCGCATCCCCGTGGCCCGCTTCGCACCGGACCGCAGCCAGCGCCGTTGCCTGGTCCGCAATGCGGATCTGGAAGTGCGTATCGTCGCCGCCGAACAGACCGAAGAGCAGTTCGCGCTGTACCACCGCTACCTGTCCCATCGGCACGCACAGGGCGGGATGGACGAGCACGGCCCGCACGAGTTCGACCAATTCCTGATCGGGCGCTGGTCGCAGGGGCGTTTCATCGAAATCCGCGCCCCGGGCGAGGACGGCCATCGCGGCCCGCTGCTTGGGGTCGCCGTGACCGATGTGACCCCGCAAGGACTGTCGGCGGTCTACACCTTCTTCGATCCGGACAAGGCCCATCGCGGCCTGGGCACCTTCGCGATCCTGCAGCAGATCGCCTGGGCCCAGCGCGAGCAGCTGCCGCACCTGTACCTGGGCTACTGGATCCGCGACCACCGCAAGATGGACTACAAGCGCCGGTTCCGCCCGCTGGAGGCCTATGACGGCCGCCGCTGGCACGCCTTCGATGACGAATTGGACGGCCGCTGACGCATCACTGACACCGCGCCGGGTGCAAAATAGGCGGATGAAAGCCCATCCCCTGATCCTTGCCCTGGCCCTGCTCTGCGGCGCCTGCGCACAGACCCCTGCCAAGACCGCCGCCATGCCGGATCCCGCTTCCGCGCCGCTGCGGATCGCCACCTACAACACCTCCCTGTACAGCGACGAGACCGGCGGCCTGATCGCCGAGCTCGAAGGTGACAGCGAACACGCGCGCAAGATTGCCGCCGTCCTGCAGCAGGTCCGCCCGGATCTGGTGCTGCTCAACGAGTTCGATTACGACGACGCCCATCGCGCCGCTGATCTCTTCCAGAAGCGCTACCTGGAAGCCGCCCAGCCGGGCGGCGGTGAGCCGCTGCATTACGCCTACCGCTACCTCGCCCCGGTGAACACCGGCGTGCAGAGCGGCCTGGACCTGGACAACAACGGCGAGATCGGCGGCGAAGGCCGCGCCCGTGGCAACGATGCCTGGGGCTACGGCCTG
Organism: Stenotrophomonas sp. PS02301; assembly: GCF_029959485.1. Lineage (NCBI taxonomy): Bacteria > Pseudomonadati > Pseudomonadota > Gammaproteobacteria > Lysobacterales > Lysobacteraceae > Stenotrophomonas > Stenotrophomonas sp. PS02301. The sequence goes on along the minus strand of NZ_JASCOO010000092.1, from coordinate 11,098 downwards.
CACCCGGGCCAGTACGGCATGCTGGTACTGTCGCGCTACCCGATCGATGAAGCCAAGGTCCGCAGTTTCCAGCTGCTGAAGTGGAGCACGATGCCCGGCGCCCTGCGCCCGATCGATCCGCGCACCGGGAAATCCTTCTACAACGACCACGTCTGGTCGCAGCTGCGCCTGTCCTCCAAATCGCACTGGGACGTGCCGGTGACCACCCCGAACGGCACCGTACACGCCCTGGTCTCGCACCCGACCCCGCCGGTCTTCGACGGCCCGGAGAAGCGCAACGCCGCCCGCAACCACGACGAACTGCGCCTGTGGCAGGACTACCTCAAGGACCGCGACACTTCATGGCTGTGCGATGACCGCGGCCAATGCGGCGGCCTCGCGCAGGACGCGCGCTTCGTCATCCTCGGCGACCTCAACAACGACCCGGTCGACGGCGACGGCCGCCACGAAGCGATCGTCGAACTGATCGAAAACCCCCGCGTCCTGCGCTACCCCACCCCGCGCAGCGTCGGCGCCGAAGAGACCAGCCTGGCCTATGCCGAGAAAGGCATCACCCGCACAGGCGCGCCCTTCCACGCCACCGGCGACTTCGGCCCGAAATCCGGCACCATGCGCCTGGACTACGTCCTACCCTCGGTCGGCTTCAGCTACATCGGCAGCGGCGTGTTCTGGCCCGCCAATGACAGCCCGGAAGCAAAAATCGCCGACGGCAGCGACCACCACCTCGTGTGGGTCGACCTGAAATAAAGTCTGCTCCGTATTCAACGAAAAACGGCGAGCCAAGGCTCGCCGTTTTTTTGTCCTGCCATTTTATGCCCCGCCGTTGGATCCGCCCAACCGACCCTCCACGAAGAGGTGATCGGGCAGCCCGATGAAGGACCGTGTGCGGCATGGATGCCGCACTACGAGCCCCCAAGGATGGGTTTACGGCGTGTCCTGCATCGGGCTGCCCGATCGCCTCAGACCGACAGCAACCAAGGCGCCAGCTTCGGCTTAGGCTTGGGCCTCAAACCCACCTCAAGACCGCAACTCGATCCCGATAGCCTCAGCCGCCTCACGCGCAATCTTCCGCGCCTCCTCGATATCCCCACCGCGCGCCAACGTCACACCCACCCGGCGATGCCCGTGCACACTCGGCTTGCCGAACAGGCGCAGCGCCGAATCCGGATGCACCAGGGCTGCGGCCACATTGCTGAAGAACGGCACACCCTCACCGTGCGCCAACATCGCACACGACGCCGACGGACCACTCTGGCGGATCACCGGAATCGGCAGCCCCAGAATCGCGCGCGCATGCAGCGCGAACTCACTCAACTCCTGCGAGGCCAACGTCACCAGACCCGTGTCATGCGGCCGCGGCGACACCTCGCTGAACCACACCTCGTCGCCCTTCACGAACAGCTCGACCCCGAACAGCCCCCAGCCACCCAGCTCATCGGTGATCGCCTGCGAAATCTCCTCCGCCCGCGCCAGCGCACGCGGCGACATCGGCTGCGGCTGCCAGCTCTCGCGGTAATCACCATCCTTCTGCCAGTGCCCGATCGGCGCACAGAACGACGTCCCGCCCGCATGACGCACGGTCAGCAGCGTGATTTCGTACTCGAAATCGATGAAGCCCTCCACGATGCAGCGCCCGGCACCGGCGCGGCCACCGGTCTGCGCATACTCCCAGGCCGGCGCGATGTCGGCGTCCTGACGCAGCGTGCTCTGGCCCTTGCCCGAGGAGGACATCACCGGCTTGACCACGCACGGCAGCCCGATCGCGGCGACCGCCGCGCGGTACTCGGCGTCGGTATCAACGAACCGGTAGGGCGAGGTCGGCAGGCCCAGCGTTTCGGCGGCGAGCCGGCGGATGCCTTCACGGTCCATGGTCAGGCGTGCGGCACGCGCAGTCGGCACTACCCGCAGCCCCTGTTCCTGTTCCAGCTGGACGAGCGTTTCGGTATGGATCGCCTCGATCTCCGGCACCACCAGATGCGGCCTCTCCAGTGCGATCAGCGCGCGCAGCGCCATCGCGTCGAGCATGTCGATCACGTGCGAACGGTGTGCCACCTGCATCGCCGGCGCGTTGGCGTAGCGGTCGGCGGCGATCACCTCCACCCCCAGCCGCTGCAGCTCGATGGCGACTTCCTTGCCGAGTTCGCCGGATCCCAGCAGCAGCACACGGGTGGCGGAAGGAGACAGCGGCGTACCGAGCGTGGACATGGCGATGTTCCGGGCAACAGGGGCGGGAGGGCATTCTAGCCGGTGCCGCCGCCGCGTGGCCGGCCGGGGCGGCACTTGCGAAGTGATATCAATTTGATATCTTCCAATCAACTACCCAAGGACGCCCTGCCATGAAAGAGAAGTCGATCCGCTCGCTGTCCGGCCTGCCCTTCCTGCTGCTGGTGCTGGCCCTGACCGCAGTGGCCGTGTGGATGTTCGTGGTCGGGGTGGACAAGGGAAACCGCAACCCGGCGCTGATCGTGGGCAGCCTGGTGCTGGCCACCACCGCCCTGCTCAGCCTGGTCGGCCTGTACACCGTGCAGCCCAACCAGGCGGTGGTCGTCAGCCTGTTCGGCAAGTACGTCGGCACTGTCAAGGAGAACGGCCTGCGCTGGAACAACCCGTTCTTCACCAAGGTCAAGGTGAGCCAGCGCGTGCGCAACTTCGAAAGCGGCAAGCTCAAGGTCAACGAGCTCGACGGCAGCCCGATCGAGATCGCCGCGGTGATCGTGTGGCAGGTGGTGGATGCTTCCGAAGCGGTCTACAACGTGGATGACTACGAGAGCTTCGTGCACATCCAGTCCGAATCGGCGCTGCGCGCGATGGCGACCAGCTACCCGTATGACCAGCACGAAGAAGGCCAGCTGTCGCTGCGCAGCCATGCCGCCGAGATTTCCCAGCACCTCAAGGACGAGCTGGCCGAGCGCCTGGCCGATGCCGGCGTGCAGGTGATCGATGCGCGCATCAGCCACCTCGCCTATGCCCCGGAAATCGCTCAGGCCATGCTGCAACGCCAGCAGGCCAATGCAGTCATCGCCGCACGTACGCGGATCGTCGCCGGTGCGGTCGGGATGGTCGAAATGGCCCTGGCCGAACTGCAGAAGAACGGTGTGGTCCAGCTCGATGAAGAGCGCAAGGCGCACATGGTGAGCAATCTGCTGACCGTGCTGTGTTCGGATCGTGGCACCCAGCCGGTGGTCAATGCCGGTTCGCTGTATTGATGCACCAGCGTGCCGACCCAGGGTCGGCAGCTACCACCGCAACGCGGCGCCGAGGGGACGGCACGCGCTGTCGATAAAGGACCCCGCATGACCGAAAAGAAAGCGTACCCGCTGCGTATCAATGCCGACGTTCTGGCGGCGGCGCAGCGCTGGGCCGACGACGAGCTGCGCAGCCTCAATGCACAGATCGAATACGTGCTGCGCGATGCCCTGCGCAAGGCCGGACGCCTTCCCAGACCCACCGCCGACAAGGAGAGCAAATCATGAGCAGGCGCTGGAGCTATCTCACCGTTGAAGTGAAACCCAACCTGATGGGGATCGTCAACGCCGAGCAGATCCAGGAGGAACTGACCCGGCAGGGCCAGCTCGGCTGGGAGCTGGTCAACGCGATCAGCCTGGTGTCGGCACCTCCCTTCACGACGTCGGTACTGATCTTCAAAAAGGAGGCATGAAGTGAGTGCACCTCATCCCTTCGAGGTTGCCCCATCGCCGGTCTGGCGACTGCTGTGGCTGTGGGTTCCGCTGCTGCTCGTCGCCGGCCTGATGGTCGGCACCGCGCTGGACGCACCGGAGCGTTCGCACACCGAGCTGATGGTCACGCTGCCCTTCCTGGCCGTGCTGGCAGCCGTACTGACCTGGGCCTACAGCCGGCGTCGCATCGTGCTGCATGAGGACACGCTGGAAGTGTTGTCGACCTTCTACCGAAAGCGCGTGCCGGTCAGCGCGATGCGGCTGGACGAGGCGCGCATCGTCGACTTCGCCGAGCATGGCCGGTACAAGCCCTCGATCAAGACCAACGGCTACGGCGTACCGGGCTTCCAGTCCGGGCACTACCGCATGGCCGATCGCAGCAAGGCGTTCTGCCTGATCACCGACAGCAGCCGCGTTCTGCACCTGCCGCTGCGCGATGGCAGCGCCCTGGTGATCAGCCCGGAACGTCCCCGCATTCTCCTCGACGCTTTGCAGGCGCTGGCCGGACCGCCGCGCGCGCACTAAGCTGGCAGCATGCGCCGATCCCCTGCCCTGCTGATCAACACCGCCGAGATCGAACTGTGGCCTGGCGGCCTGCTGCGTGCACGCGGCTCTGCCGACGCGCGCGCCCTGGCGCGCGCGCAGTGGGTCCTGCGGCGCAAGCGCGATGGGCGCTACCTCGCCGTCGCTACCGCCCACGGCGTGTTGCCGCTGGTGCCGCGCCTGATGCGCGAGCCGGGCATCGAGGAGGCACTGGATGCGCTGGACCGCCAGGTGCTGGATCGCCGCCGCGGCAGCGCGCCCGATGCGGTGCTGCCCCTGAGTGGACTGCAGCATCGCCTCGAAACCCTCGGGATTGATGCCGATGCCTACGAGGCCGCGAGCGGCCTGGCGCTGGAAGCCGAACCGGCTCAGCTGCACCTGGCCGGTTTCGACCGCTACCGGCGGCCACTCTGGCTCCAGCGTGACGCCGCCCGTAGCTGGCAACGCCTGCGCGCGCGGGCCGCTGCCGATGGCATCGCCCTGGAGGCGATCTCCGGCTACCGCAGCCACGATTACCAGCTCGGGATATTCGCCCGCAAACGCAACCGCGGGCTGAGCGTGGAGGAGATCCTCAAGGTCAACGCCGCGCCGGGCTACAGCGAGCACCACAGCGGCTACGCGCTGGATATCGGCACACCCGGCGAACCGCCTGCGGAAGAATCGTTCGAGTCTACTGCCGCGTTCGCGTGGCTGGGCGAGCATGCCGGTCGCTTCGGGTTCCAGCTGAGCTACCCGCGGGACAACCCGCATGGGATTGTCTACGAACCGTGGCACTGGTGCTGGCACGACGCCATACCCTGACCAGCGCGACCCACAAGGAGGGCGACCATGGACGATCAGAATCCCTACCAGGCCGGTGAGGTTCCCCCCACCCCGCCAACGGCACCGCACTGGGAACAGGTGCCGAGCGGGATCACCAGGCCAGTCACGCAGCTCTGGTTACTGGGCGCGGGACTCACCGTGTTCACCCTCGCCACGGGCGGCTGGACGTGGGTCACGAACCGGCACGTGTTCGCCATGATGAACTTCATCGCTGCTGCGATGGTCGGCTGCGTTTACCTGGGTCTGGCAGTGGGGGTCTACAAACGCAGCCGGATTGCGGCCTGCCTGACCGCTGCGTTGTGGGCATGGGTGTTCGTGATGCATCTGAGGCAGGACACCGCAGGCCTGACAGACACGCTTCGGAGGATGGGGATGATGCTGGTGATCGGGGTCGTGGTCCTCCGCGGCACCTTCGCCACCTTCCACCATCACCGCTACCTTGCGGCGAAGAAGCGCCAGCCAGCGCGGGCACGAATCAGCGACGACCCGGCCTTCGCGCCGAAGCCACCGGCCGCGTAGCCTCACCCCTGCGAGCGGTTGGTCGTCGCCTTCGGATCCACCGTGAAATCTGCGATCCGCCACAGGTACAGGCTCGCGTAGGTCCGGAACGGGCCCCATTTCTCGCCGCGGGCGAGCAGCTCCTTCGGGGTCGGCATCCGCTCGGCCTTGTCCACGCGCTGGGCGCCCTTGCGGACACCGAGGTCGTCCACCGGCAGGATGTCCGGGCGACCGAGCCGGAACATCAGCATCATCTCCACCGTCCAGCGGCCGATGCCGCGGATCGGGACCAGCGCCTCGATGATGGCGTCGTGGTCCATCACCGACATCCGACGCAGGTCGGGGATCTCACCCGCTGCCTCGCGCCGGGCCAGATCGCGCAGCGCCAGCGCCTTGTTGCCGGAGACGCCACAGATCCGCAGCCCGGGGTCATCGATACGCGCCAGCGTATCGGCGTGCAGCCGGGGGCTGCCGATGGCCGTCTCCACCCGCCCGACGATGGTCGAGGCGGCCTTGCCGCTGAGCTGCTGGAACAGGATCGCCCTGGCCAGCGCGTCGACCGGATCAAAGGTTTTCGCCCAGCCGGGCGGCGCCTGGATCGGGCCGAGGCGCTTCATCCACGTGCCCAGCCGCCGGTCGCGCCGGCTCAGCCAGTCATGCGCCTCATCGACATCGAAACCGCGGCGGTAGCGGGGCATGTCAGCGCCTCAGCGCGTTGAGGCCGTAGGCCAGCCAGCCGACCATCAGCGCGGTGCCACCGACCGGTGCCAACTGCGTACTGAGCGTCCACAACGCGCCGGCCACCAGGCTGCCGGAGAACAGCAGCGTGCCGATCAGCAGGACATACAGGGCCAGCCGACCCAGCGTGTTCTGCTGGGTCGGGCCGAGCACGGCCAGCGCCACCCCGTGCCCGAACGCGTACAAGGCCGCGGTGGTCACATGCGACTGCGCCAGTGGATCGGCGATGCCGTGCGAGGCGTAGGCCGACAGACCGACCGCAGTGGCCGCCAGCAGGCCGCCCAGGCCGGCCAGCAGGGAGGGTTTGCGCGTGCGTCGTTCCAGGTTGAGCATGCTTGCGTCCTTCAGACAATGCCCCGCTGCCGGAGCCAAAAAAAAACGCGCCGCAGGAAGCGGCGCGTTTCAGGTCGTGCGTTACATCACGGCAACCGTCGGTTTACTTGACGGCCCAGTAGATGTCGTACGTGCCTTCCGGAGTGAACGACTTGTCCACGCCGTCCTTCCAGGACTCGTACGGACGATCGATCACTTCGTTGCCGCCGGTCACCGACCACGCACGCAGGGCGTTGCGGGCGATGTCCAGGCCGGCCATGTGGCCGGTGTAGGCCGCGTGGGCCGAGCGATGCGGAGCAACGTGCACGTACTTGACCGGTGCACCACCGTCGATCTTCACCGTCAGGGCTTCGGCAGTCGCGCCTTCAGCACCCTTCTTCTTGACCGGCTGGGCCACGTCGAAGGCGTACTTCTCGGCGCCGAAATCGGTGGTGATGATGCGGAACGGACCGGCGGCTTCGAGGTTGTTGGCCTCCATGACGCGCTTGATCCACTCCTGGTTGTCCTTGATGGACTTGGTGATGGTCTCCTGGCCGCGATCCACGTTGCCGGCGGTGACGACCAGCAGGTCCTCGGCCGGGACGTCCACGATGGCCAGATCGGTCAGCGGAGCTTCGGCGGTGCGGTAGTCGATGTTCGGCACGGTGGCCAGCATGTTGGCCATGCGCGACAGACCCAGCTTCAGGTCGTCACCGGCGTGACGGCTGACGTACAGGCCAGCGTAACGACCGAACAGGTTGAAACCGTACTTGACGCTGTAGTCCTGCGTGATCTTGACGTTGCGGCCACCCTTGCCGGTCGGCTCCAGGGTGAAGCGGGTGGTCTTGTCGTGACCCTTGGAGGCGTCCTCGATCTTGATCGCCACGTGCTTGTTCTGCTCGGACTCGGTGATCACCCAGCTACCTTCGCCCAAGGAGCTTTCCTTGGAGGCGTAGTCCAGGCGTGCGCCGACGCCGGCAGCGGGGCCGGAGTACTTCAGTTCAACGGCGGGATCGCGCAGCAAGAGCGGGTTCCAGTCCTTGAAGCGGCGCAGGCTGTTGACCGTGTCGTACACGATCGTCATCTTGCGGTTGGTCTCGATGCTTTCGGAAATATGGCGCTCGCCCGGCAGACATACGCCAATGATGACGAACAGGCCAGCCACGATCCCCAAGGCGATCAGGAACTCGATAATACGGGTCATTCAGGAGTCTCCGGGGCCGATCCCACGGCCGGGTTGATTGAAGCGAAGCGCCAATCCTAGCAGGCTTCGCCGGTGTTGTTGATCAGGGTTGGCACACCGGTTTCCATGTCGGCAGCGGTTTTGCATAGACAAGGAGCGGAAAGATAACGCATCGCGCGTGTCAGCACGTAGCGGATGGACAATATTTCTTTGCCGGATTCGGCCGCTGGGACCAAAAATCCCCCTGCATCGCTTGCGCCGCAAGGGTTTCACAGAATTCATAAATTACCTGCGAACCCGTGGCCGCCCGAAGGCCGGCGCCGGGTCCGCAGGCTCAGACCAGCTGCAGTTCGAAGGCCTTGAGCACGGCGCGGGTACGATCGCGCACGCCCAGCTTGGAGAGGATGTTGGACACGTGGTTCTTGATCGTGCCCTCGGCCACGCCCAGTGAATTGGCGATCTCCTTGTTGGAGAAGCCGCTGGCCATCAGCCGCAGGATCTCGGTCTCGCGGTCGGTCAACGGGTCCGGCCGGTCCAGGCTCACGAACTCGTTGCGCATGTGCTCCAGGCCCGACAGCAGCCGCTGGGTCACCGCCGGCTGCACCAGCGAGCCGCCATCGGCCACGGTCCGGATCGCGCCCACCAGCTGGTCCAGGGTCACATCCTTGAGCAGGTAGCCCTTGGCGCCGGCCTTCAGCCCGGCCAGCACCAGCTGGTCGTCATCGAAGGTGGTCAGGATGATGGTCGGCGGCAGCTGGTTCAGCCGCGACAGCATCTGCAGCGCCTCCAGCCCGGACATCACCGGCATGCGCATGTCCATCAGGACCACGTCAGGGCGGACCTGCGGAACCACCTCGACTGCCTGGCGGCCATCGGCGGCCTCGGCGACCACTTCGATGCCGTCATCGAGCGCCAGCAGCGAGCGGATCCCCTGCCGCACCAGGGTTTGGTCGTCGACCAGGCAGACGCGAATCATCAACGCACTCCTTCAATGACAGCGGTCAGCATCAATACTGGCACGCCGGGTACCGAGGCACGAAGGCGGAAGCCCTGTCCCCGGCGGGTTTCGATCTGCAGCTCACCACCGCATTGTTGCAGGCGCTCGCGCATCCCGCGCAACCCATTGCCGACCACGATACCGTCGGCGCCCACCCCATCATCATGCGCTTCCAGCACCACGATGCCCGGCGCCTCGCGCCGGACCTTGATCCACAGGTTGCGCGCACCGGCGTGGCGCACTGCATTGGTGATGATTTCCTGGGTGCAGCGCAGCAGCACGTGCGCGCGCTCGGGATCTTCCACGCTCAGTGGCTCGTCGATATCCAGGTGGATCTCCAGCGAGGGGACCTGCTCGGTCAGCGGGCGCAGCGCGGCGGCCAGGTCGATCGCACCACTGTCGCGCAGCTGGCTGACCGCCTCGCGCACGTCGGTCAGCAGCAGCTTGGCCAGGGTATGGGCCTGATGCACGTGTTCCTGGGCCTGGCCTTCGGTGATGTGGCCGGCCACTTCCAGATTCAGGCTGAGCGCGGTCAGGTGGTGGCCCAACAGATCGTGCAGCTCGCGGGAAATGCGGGTGCGTTCGTTGACGCGGGCGCTTTCGGCCAGCAGCACACGGGTGGCGCGCAGCTCGGTATTGAGCCGGCGCTGCTCTTCACGGGCATCGGTCTGCTGCCGCGCCACCAGGCTGGTCACGAAGATGAACATGGAGAAGCCGCCATACAGCAGCGACTGCATCACCGCTTCGAACAGGGAGAAATTCAGGATGAGGTAGTAGACCGGCAGCACCGCCAGCTGGCTCAGCAGCAGCCAGATCACGCCACCGCGCACCGGCAGCATCCACGGGATGACGCCGGCGGCGACCATCATCAGGATGCTGCCCAGCCCGGAGCCGCTCAGATAGCTCACGCCCAGCGCCGACGCGGTCAGCAGCACCAGCATGACCCGGTCGTACCAGCGCGAGTGGCCGCCGTTGCGCAGCCCGCGGGTCAGCCAGAAGTAGCCGGCGCCGAAGGCCAGGTACGCCGCGAACAGCCACAGCGCCCAGGCATCGACGCCTCCGCCGCGGCGCAGCAGTGCTTCGTACTGTGAGTAAACCAGAGGAAGTCCGACCATGACCCAGGTGAACAGGCCGGCCAGTCGCAGTACTCGGGTGTGGCTGAGGTATCCCAACATGGACGCATAGTAGGCTGAACCTGTTCCCCTGCACTCCCACAGAAGTCATGCCTGTCCGCTCGCGGGGGGAAGCCACCCATGCAATAATCGGACCGAGGGCCCCTCGATGGGCCAACCGCGTTACCCCACGGAGTCACAATGTCGATTGTCATCCGCGACGTGCGCGAGCACGAGCTCGATTCCGTCCTGGCCCTGAACAACAATGCCGGCCTGGCCATCCTGCCGTTGGATGCCGCCCGCCTGCGTCTGTTCTATGAAAGCGCTGAGTATTTCCGCGTCGCCGAGCGCGACGGCAACCTGGCCGGTTTCCTGATCGGCTTCGGCAGCGACAGCCAGCACGACAGCAGCAACTTCGCCTGGTTCAAGCAGCAGCTTGACAGCAAATTCTTCTATATCGACCGCATCGTGGTCGCCAGCCGCCGCCGCGGCGGTGGCGTTGGCCGTGCGTTCTATGCCGATGCGCAGAGCTACGCCGAGCTGCGCTACCCGCAGCTGACCTGCGAGGTGTTCCTGGATCACGGTGCCGATGCCGCCCTGCTCTTCCACGGCAGCTTCGGCTTCCGCGAGGTCGGGCAGAACAACATGGCCCACGTGGATGTGCGCGCCAGCATGCTGCTCAAGGACCTGTGCAGTTACCAGTGGGTGCACGACACCTACGGCGATCAGCTGCCGGATGTGCCCTGGGTGGGCCATCGCCGCGAGCCGCTGCGCGTGCAGCAGCAGACGGGGACCTGATCGGTGGCGGCGAACATGGATTTTGAACAGGCCGGTGAACTGAAGATCGGCCAGGTCGGCATCGCCAATCTGCGCATCCGCACCCTCGATGTCGAGCGCCTCACCCGTGAAATGCAGGAACGTGTCGCGCGTGCGCCGAAGCTGTTCGGGCGTGCGGCAGTGATCCTGGATTTCGGCGGGCTGAGCAGGATGCCGGACGTGGCGACCGCCAAGGCGCTGCTGGACGGCCTGCGCAAGGCCGGCGTGCTGCCGGTTGCGCTGGCTTACGGCACCACCGAAACCGACCTGCTTTCCCAGCAGCTCGGCCTGCCGCTGCTGGCCAAGTTCCGCGCCCAGTACGAGCGCGCCGAGGCCGAGCCGGCGCCTGCGCGCGTGCCGGTCGCCGAACCGCCGCCGCGCCGTGCGCGTGCCGCCGCGG
>NZ_JASCOO010000091.1:0-16137 GCF_029959485.1 Stenotrophomonas sp. PS02301 | reverse complement strand
CGTCCATCTGGGCAGCACCGGTGATCATGTTCTTGACGTAGTCAGCATGGCCCGGGCAATCGACGTGGGCGTAATGACGTTCGGTGGATTCGTATTCGACGTGTGCGGTCGAGATCGTGATGCCACGTGCCTTTTCTTCCGGCGCGGCGTCGATCGACGAGTAGTCCTTGAACTCACCGCCAAAGCGCTCGGCACCGATCTTGGTCAGTGCGGCGGTCAGCGTGGTCTTGCCGTGGTCAACGTGACCGATGGTGCCGACATTGACGTGCGGCTTGGTGCGCTCGAACTTACCCTTGGCCATGGCTGCTTATCTCGAAATCGTCTGAATTGGTAGCACTTAGATGGTGCTCACGAAAGGAATCGAACCTTCGACCTCCTCCTTACCAAGGAGGTGCTCTACCGACTGAGCTACGTGAGCGAGTTTTGTATTATGGCACGAATTTGAATATATTCAAACTCATTCAATGGAGCGGGAGACGGGGATCGAACCCGCACCATCAGCTTGGAAGGCTGAGGTTCTACCATTGAACTACTCCCGCATCGGAAGCTCTTGCCACAACATGAAACTGGTGGAGGGAGGTGGATTCGAACCACCGAAGGCGTAAGCCAGCAGATTTACAGTCTGCCCCCGTTGGCCGCTTGGGTATCCCTCCTTACCACCCTGTCCCGTGGCGCCGAAGCGTTTTCGGTGTGGGGTGGAAGAGCCGTGAATTTTGGGGATAAACGGGGGTTCTGTCAACAACCTTTTTGAATTTTTTCACATGATTGTTCAATTGCCTTGTCGGAACGGGCTATTGGCCCGGCAACGGCAGTGTTTCGCTGGCGAAGATCGCCACATGCGGCACGCCATCGGCACCGATCCAGCCGCGATACATGCCTTGGGTATTGAACGGCGTCGCCGCGCGACCGTCGGCGGCGAGCACGATCGCGCCGCCATCGCCACCGAGGGCGGGAATGCGCTCGTTGATCACCGCACGCCCCGCGTCCACCGGGCCCTGCTTGAGGTACTGCATGCGCGCACAGATATCGTGCGCGGCTGCAGTGCGGATGTAGTACTCGCCCCAGCCCGTCCCCGATACCGCGCATCCTGCATCGGCATAGGTGCCCGCGCCGATGATCGGTGAGTCGCCCACACGGCCATAGCGCTTGTTGGTCATCCCCCCGGTGGAGGTGCCGGCGGCGAGCTTGCCGTCCTTGTCCAGCGCGACCGCCCCGACGGTGCCAAAGTGGCGCGCCGTTTCCAGATCCGCATGGGCCTGGCCGCTGGCCTCTTCCTTCAGCGCCTTCTGCAGCTGCTGCCAGCGCTTGTCCGTGCGGAAATACGACGGATCCACCAAGGGAATTCCCTGGGTGCTGGCGAAGGCCTCCGCGCCCTGCCCCACCATCATTACGTGCGCAGAGTGCTGCATCACCGCCTCGGCGAGCAGGATCGGGTTGCGCACGCGCTGCACACCGGCCACCGCGCCAGCCTTGAGCGTGGCGCCGTCCATCAGCGAGGCATCCAGTTCGTTGCGGCCATCGTGCGTGAACACCGCGCCCTTGCCTGCATTGAAGGTGGGATCATCCTCGAGCACGGTGATCGCCGCAGTGACCGCCTCCAGCGCCGGCTTGCCTGCCGCCAGCGCGGCATGCCCTTTGAGCAGCGCCTGCTGCAGGGCCGCGCGTGCGGCCTTTTCCTCGGCGGGCGACAGATCCCCGCGCTCCACCCCCGCGCCCCCATGGATGACCAGCACCGGCTCGGCAGCGGTGGCCGCCAGCGGGAGAGACAGGCACAGCGACAACATCACCACAGCAGAACGCGACATGGGCAGGCACTCTCAAGGGACGAGGCCTCATCATGGCACGCGCGTCGGGCCATCCACGCGCGTGGCCATGACCTCAAAACGCACGCCACAGCATCCACGCATGGCGTGGATCTACCGGCGCAGCTGCAGGCGCCCCTCCCGGATATCCGCCGTCATCTCGAACGCCGCGTCGTCCACCCGGAAGCCATCCAGGTGCAGGCGACTGCCCTCGCCCACACCGGTCACCGGGATGGCGAGAAAATCCAGCGGTTTACCACCGCGCAGGCGATCGGGGGTGTGCTGCGGCATCACCAGCCACGCATAGCCGCCATCGCGGCTGAACACCCGGCCGGTGCCGTCGGCCTCCACGCACAGCGCGGTGTCTTCATCCACGCCGAGGCCGACCATGCCCTGCTGCCCGCTGCGCTGGGCGGCACGGGCCACGAAGACGATCAGGCGGCCGAGCCGGTCGCGCTTGCCGAAATGGGTATCGGTGATCACGTTGGCCAGGTACGGCATGGCCAGGAAATCGCTGTCCAGCGTCACCGCCCGGCCCATGGGATCGCGCAGGGCGCGCCGGGACGTCACGCTGCCGCCATCCAGGGCGCCGTAGCTGTAGCCCCCCAGGATGGCCAACCCGGCACTGGTCCCGGCGATCGGCCGCCCGGCGCGGACGTGCGCATTGAGCGCCGCGTTCACCGCCGTGCCCTTCCAGAAACGGATATAGCGCGACTGGTCGCCGCCGGCGATGAAGATCGCATCGGCGGCGGCGATCACCCCCAGCACCGCCGGGTCGTCGGCCGCGCGCCGGCTGTTGAACACCAGGGTCTGTACCGAGGCCGCCCCACCGATCTCCCGGTAGAGCCGGTTCTGCAGCTCATCGGCACCGGAGGCGCGCAGGATCACCACCCGGCCATGGCCGGCACGCGCCAGCCACCACTGGAAAGCGGCCGGCACCCATTCGCCACCGCCCATCAGCATCATCGCCGGCTCGGTATGGGTGGCGCGCGGGGCATCCAGGGCGCCCACCTCGTAATAGCGATAGCCCTGGTCCTGCAGACTGCGCGAATCCTGGGCATGGAGGGGGAGCGGGAGCGCGGCGAGCAGCAGCCACAGGAGGGAATGGATCGGCCGGAAACCCTTGTGCACGTTGACCTCCCTGAATAAAAAGGGCGTGTAAGCGTTTTCACTCTTTGCCAGAGAAATTGGCAGTGGTCAACCCCGTAAAAAAGGCGTTAAATGCGCGCCGTCCATTCGCGAAATGTGAATGGGGGACAGGCCTCCCTCGAGGCCGACACTTTCTTCTCGAGAATTCTCATGCGTAAACAGGCGATGGCGTGGTCGATCCAGCTGGCGTTGATGGGTGTGGCCGCAACTGCGGGCGCCCAGACACCCGCCCCCGGGGTGCAGCAACTGGATACGGTGCAGGTCACCGGCTCGCGCATTCCGCGCGCGCAGGTGGAGGGGCCGGCCCCGGTCACCGTCATCACTGCCGAGCAGATCCAGGCCAGCGGCTTCACCAGCGTGCCGGACGTGCTGCGCTCGATGACCCAGAACGGGGGGGAGACCCAGAGCCAGCAGTCCTCCAGCGGCGCGGACTTCTCGCCCGGTGCGCAGCAGGTCGACCTGCGCGGCCTGGGGCCCAACCACACCCTGGTGCTGGTCAACGGCCGCCGCATCGCCGATTTCCCGATGCCCTTCCAGGGCCGCAGCAACTTCACCGACGTCTCCAACATCCCGATCGGGATGATCGAGCGCATCGAAGTGCTGACCGGCAGCGCCTCGGCGATCTACGGCTCGGACGCCATTGCCGGCGTGGTCAACTTCATCCTGAAGAAGCAGGTCGATGGCACCACGGTCGACATGCGCATGGGCACCACCAGCGAAGGCGGCGGTGAGTCCTTTGACATGAGCATCGCCAGTGGCTTCGACGCCGGCCGCTTCAGCGCGGTCTACAGCCTGGAACTGCAGTCCCAGACCCCACTGTGGGCGTATGAGCGCAGCCAGCAGGATTCCACCCTGGATGCACCGACCGAGAGCGCCCGCGCCTTGCGTCGCGCCTACCTGCGCACCGACTACAACGACGACTACCTGGACCCGGGCCAGGCAACCTGCGATGCGCTGGCCGGCCAGAACAACGGCAGCACCCAGTACGCCGAGCGTGCGCGGTATGGCTTCTACTGCGGCAGCGACCGCTCGATCGGCTACGGCACGATCCTGAGCAAGCGCCGCGGTGCCAACGGCTATGCCGCGCTGCGCTACGCCTTCGACAACGGCGCAGAATGGTTCGCCGATGTGCAGATGGGTTACCACGACCTGGCGCTGATGCGCGATGTCACCCAGTGGGGCCGCATGGCCGCCGACGGCAATGAAGACGGCTACTTCTACAACCAGGCCACCGACCAGGTGGAGTTCTGGCAACGCCAGTTCTCCCCCGAGGAAATGGGCGGACTCAACAACGGCATGGTGCGCAGCACCCAGAAGACCTTCAGCGTGACCACCGGCTTCAAGGGCGCCCTCGGTGCGGACTGGGAATACGAGGCTTCGCTGAGCCATTCGCAGTATCAATCCAGCATCCGCTGGCCGCAGATCATCGCCGCCAAGGCCAATGCGCTGTTCCTTGGCGAGCAGCTGGGCGAGTACACCGATGACGACGACAACGTGTTCCCGGTGTTCAACGCCGACCCGGCGCGCCTGTACCGGCCGCTGAGCCGCAGCGAGTACGATTCGATCGCCGCACGCACCACCTATACCCCGAAGTCGCGCACCGATACCGCCGCGCTGACCCTGACCAACGGCGAGCTGTTCGAGCTGCCGGGCGGCAAGGCCGGCTTCGCGGCGACCGCCGAGTTCGGCAATCAGGCCTACGCACTGAATCCGGACCCGCTGGCGACGCAGTACTACTACTACAGCTGGAAGGATTCGGACGGCCACGGCAGCCGCAACCGCTGGGCGACCGCGGCCGAGCTGCGCCTGCCGCTGCATGACACGTTCAACGTCAGCGTGGCCGGGCGCTTCGACCAGTACCGCTACTCCGGGAACACGATCGGCAAGGCGACCTGGAGCGGTGGTCTGGAATGGCGCCCGATCGAGACCCTGCTGGTGCGTGGCTCCTACGGCACCGCCTTCCGCGCGCCAGACCTGCACTACGTGTATGCCGGCCCGGGCAATGATGAAACCAGTGCCAACGACTACTACGCCTGCGCGGTGGACGGCGGTGATGACTGCTCGGATTACGAGGAGAACCTGATCCGCACGCGCGAAGGCAATCGCCAGCTGGACCCGGAAACCAGCACCTCGTGGAGCGCTGGCTTTGTGTGGTCGCCGGCAGCGGGGCTGGACCTGTCGGTGGACTGGTTCGATATCGACATGCGCGACCAGGTGCAGGACATGGATGTGAGCACCATCCTGCGCGACGAGGCGGCCTGCCGCCTGGGCGGCGCCGATGCGGCCTCGCCGACCTGCGTGGATGCGATCAGCCGGGTTACCCGCACCAGTGATGGCCGCCTGTATGGTGTGCACGTGAGCCCGATCAACATCGCGCGCGAAACGACCCGCGGCATTGATGTGGGCCTGCGCTACCGCCTGAGCACCGGGATCGGCGATTTCATCCTCAGCGGCAACCACACCTGGGTGAAGACGCACGATTTCCAACAGTTTGACGGCGATGTGGTCGAGGACCAGTTCGCGATCAACAGCGGTTTCGACATTCCGCGCACCAAGACCAGTGCGAGTGTGACGTGGGAGAACGCGGCGTGGTCGGCCACGCTGTACGGCTCACGGCTGGGCAAACTGCCCACCTACGACAGCTACGACCAGAGCTTTGATCCGGACAGCGGTGACAGCCCGTGGATCGCGGCGACGTACCGCTACAACGTGTCGCTGCAGTACCGCTTCGATGACCATTCGCGCCTGTCGCTGTCGGTGGTGAACGTGGGCAACAAGATGCCGCCGAAGGACGCGACGTACACGCCGTATCCGTACTACGACGTCTCCTGGTTCGACACCGTGGGCCGGACGCTCAATCTCCAGTACACCCACAAGTTTGGCGGTACGGCGCTGTAAGCGCCGCTTCCGCTGGTCAGGGGATCAAAGACGGAGGCAGTGCCTCCGTCTTTTTTTTGTTCTGCGGCCGCTGGCCTGCGTCACCCGTTGCCGGGTGCGCTGTCTTTGTTTTCCACATGCGTCGTGGAAAGCCATGGGGGCTTGGTGTGGACAAGTGCATGCAAGCCATGCAGCGCAACGCTTTCAGGACGTGGCTGTTTTTTGTCCAAACACCATCGCGGTTTTCCACACACACCGTGGAAAGCGATGGGGGTTTGCTGTGGACAACCCTGTGTGAGCGATGCACTGCAACGGTTTCCAGTGGTGGTCAGAAATTGTCCACATCGCTTGCGGGCGGGTCAGATGGGTTGCCGGCCAGCGGCCGGCACTACCGCACGCGGGTTTTCCACATGGTGCGTGGAGAGGCGTGGGGGTTTGTTGTGGACAAGTGAGGCGGAGGCATACCAGGCAAGCATTTCGGTGCCTGGTCATTTTTTATCCAGCCTGTTCATGGCGTGGAAGGTGCTTCTCCCGAACGCAAACGCCCCGCTCAAGGCGGGGCGTTGCGGGCATCAACGTGCGATGGAATCAGACGTTGAAGCGGAAGTGCAGGATGTCGCCTTCCTGGACGCGGTATTCCTTGCCTTCCAGGCGCAGACGACCCGCTTCCTTGGCACCGGCCTCGCCCTTGTACTTGATGAAGTCGTCATACGCGATGGTTTCGGCGCGGATGAAGCCCTTCTCGAAGTCGGTGTGGATCACGGCGGCGGCCTGCGGGGCGGTGGCGCCCTTGCGCACGGTCCATGCACGGACTTCCTTCACGCCTGCGGTGAAGTAGGTCTGCAGGCCCAGCAGCTGGTACGCGGCGTAGATCACGCGGTTCAAGCCCGGCTCGGACAGGCCCAGGTCGGCCAGGAAGGTATCGCGGTCTTCGTCGTCGAGCTGGGACAGCTCTTCTTCGATCGCAGCCGAGACCGGCACCACCTGCGCACCCTCTTCGGCGGCACGGGCGCGCACGGCATCCAGATGCGGGTTGTTCTCGAAACCGTCTTCCAGCACGTTGGCGATGTACATCACCGGCTTGAGGGTCAGCAGGAACAGGTCACGGACCAGCGCCTTCTCTTCCTCGTCCAGGCCGGCGGTACGACCCGCCTTGCCGTCGGCCAGCGCGGCCTGCAGCTTGGCCAGCACCGGCTTGCGGGCCGCGGCTTCCTTGTCGCCCCCCTTGGCAGCGCGCTCGGCGCGGTTCAGCGCCTTCTCGACGCTGTCCAGATCGGCCAGGGCCAGCTCGGTATCGATGGTGTCGATATCCGACAGCGGGTCGACCTTGTTGTTGACGTGGATGACGTCGGCGTTCTCGAAGCAGCGCACCACGTGGGTGATCGCATCCACTTCGCGGATGTGGGCCAGGAACTTGTTGCCCAGGCCTTCACCACTGGCCGCGCCGGCGACGAGGCCGGCGATGTCGACGAACTCCACCGCGGTCGGGATGACCTTCTGCGGGTTGATGATGGCAGCCAGCTCGTTCAGGCGCGGATCCGGCACCGGCACGATGCCGACGTTCGGTTCGATCGTGCAGAACGGGAAGTTGGCCGCCGCGATGCCCGCCTTGGTCAGCGCATTGAACAGGGTCGATTTGCCGACGTTGGGCAGACCGACGATGCCGCATTTGATACCCATCTTTGACAACCTCTGGGGTGAAAGTGATTGGGGAAGCAGCGACGTTCGGCGCTGCTTTTCCAATCATTTTCCGTACCGACCCGCGGTCGGTACCTACCGGTAACGTCAGTCACCGGTCACGTTACTTCGGGGTGTGCAGCCGCTTCATCGCTTCGCTGAAATCGCCCTTCACTGCCAGCGGCAGGACGTCGATCGCATCGTTGACGGCATGACCGATCAGCACATCATCGTCCTTGCTGGCACGCCCCAGCACCCACGGGACCACGCGGTCCTTGTGGCCGGGATGGCCAATGCCGATGCGCAGGCGGTGGAACCGGCCATGGCCGAGCAGGCGGATGGTGTCGCGCAGGCCGTTCTGGCCGCCGTGGCCACCGTCGAACTTGAGCCGTGCCACGCCGGGCGGCAGGTCCAGCTCGTCGTGCGCCAGCAGCGTCTCTTCCGGTTCGATCTTCCAGAAGCGCTGCGCCGCGGTGACCGATTTGCCACTGAGGTTCATGAAGGTGGCGGGCTTGAGCAGCCACACCGGCTGGCCGGCGATGTCGACCTTGGCGGTCTCGCCGAACAACTTGCTGTCCACGCTCCAGCGCGCACCGGCCTGTTCGACCAGGGCGTCAATGAAACGAAACCCGGCATTGTGCCGGGTCTGGGCGTGCTCGGGTCCGGGGTTGCCCAGACCAACGATCAATCGCAATCCTGTCATTACTCTTCTTTCGTCGGTACCCGCCCTGTGCCGGTACATACAGAAACGGCGCCTGCCCCGAAGGACAGGCGCCGCAATCACTTACTCTGCAGCCGGCGCTTCGTCGGCAGCTTCTTCCTTGCCGAGCTTGGCGGTGACGATCGCATCGTCATGGTCCTTGCCCTGGGCCAGCGCCGGGATCTCGACGCCCTTCGGCAGCTTGATGTCCGACAGGTAGATCACGTCACCAGCCTTCAGGTCGGCCAGGTCGACGTCGATCGATTCCGGCAGGTCCTTCGGCAGGCAGGTGATGCTCACTTCCTTCAGTTCGTGGGTGACCACGACGTCGGCAGCCTTGCCAGCCGGCGAGGTGTCTTCGTTGATGAAGTGCAGCGGGACGTTGGCGGTCAGCGCTTCGTTCTCGTTCACGCGCAGGAAATCCAGGTGCAGGATCAGCTGCTTGAACGGGTGGCGCTGCATGTCACGCAGCAGCACCTTGGTGACCTTGCCATCCAGGTTCAGGTCCAGGATGGACGAGTAGAACCACTCGTTCTGCTGGGCCAGCCAGATTTCGTTGTGGTTGAGCTGGATGACGCTCGGCTCGACGTCGCCGCCGTAGATGATCGCCGGGATCTGGCCAGCGCCACGCAGGCGGCGGCTCGCACCCTTGCCTTGCAGTTCGCGCTGGACGACCTTGATTTCATGATTCTTGGCCATGCTGATTTACTACCTTCGTTGTTTGCCGCGCCATGGTGGCGAGGCGATGAGGGGAGATCCGCGACCAGATCTCCCCGGGAAACCACCCACCGTTGCCGGTGGGCGGAAAAATCAATCCACGTACAGCGAGCTGACCGACTCACCGAAGGCGATGCGGCGCATCGTCTCGGCCAGCATTTCCGCCACGCTGAGCTGGCGGATCTTGCTGCACACCCGCGCCTCTTCACGCAGCGGGATGGTGTCGGTCACCACCAGCTCATCGAGCTGGGAGTTGTTGATGTTGTCCACCGCCGGGCCCGAGAGCACGGCGTGGGTGCAGTACGCGGCGACCTTGAGGGCGCCACGCGCCTTCAGGGCTGCAGCGGCCGCACACAGGGTGCCGGCGGTATCGACGATGTCATCGACCATCACGCAGGTCTTGCCTTCGACGTCACCGATGATGTTCATCACGGTGGAGACGTTGGCGCGCGGGCGGCGCTTGTCGATGATCGCCAGATCGGCATCGTCCAGGCGCTTGGCGACGGCGCGCGCGCGCACCACACCACCCACGTCCGGGGACACCACGATCAGGTTTTCCGTGCCGTAGGCGCGCCAGATATCGGCGAGCAGCAGCGGCGAGGCGTATACGTTGTCCACCGGCATGTCGAAGAAACCCTGGATCTGATCGGCATGCAGATCCACCGTCAGTACCCGGTCAGCCCCGACAGCGCTGAACATCTTTGCGGCCACCTTGGCGGTGATCGGCACGCGCGAGGAACGCATGCGGCGATCCTGGCGCGAGTAGCCGAAATACGGCACCACGGCGGTGACACTGTTGACCGAAGCGCGCTTGAGCGCATCGATCAGGACCAGCAGTTCCATCAGGTTCTCTGCGCTGGGTGCACAGGTCGGCTGGATCACGAACACGTCCTGCTTACGGACGTTTTCTTCGATCTCGACCTGCACTTCACCATCGGAGAAGCGCGACACCAATGCCTTGCCAGGCCGCACCCCCAGTTCCTTGCAGATGCTCTGCGCAAGGCGCTTGTTGGCGTTGCCGGAAAATACCAGCAGGTTGGGGTGTTCTTGCATCATGACGGTCTCGGGCGGGAGCGATTGGCGGAGAACTGGGCCGCCGGCACCCGGAGGTGTCTGCGGTGACAACACCGCGGCGTATGCACCGCGCCCGCGCAGACATGCGCATGGAGTCGCGGCAGATATCCGCTAGTGGCAGGGGCGGGAGGATTCGAACCTCCGAATGCCAGGATCAAAACCTGGTGCCTTGGGCCTCTTGGCGACGCCCCTGCATCAAAATCAGTAACGCTCGAGTACATCAAGCAGTGGCGAGCGCTCCACGCCCGCAGCCACCCATGCCCGCAGTTCCTTCGGCAATTGCGCCAGGCCCTGCTCTGCAGCAGCGCGCGTGGCGAACTCGACGAAACAACCGCTTCCCGACCCGGTGAGTCGTGCCCGGCCGATACTGCTCAACGCTGCGAGCGCTGCCTCTACGGCAGGTTCGCGGCGGCGCAGGACCGGCTCGAACGCATTCCCGAGCAAAGACCCGGAAGCGAAGTCCGCTATTTTCGCCACTGGGGCATCCCGCGTCAAATCCGGTGATGCGAAAAGTGCGGGAGTCGGCACGTGAACGCCGGGATGGACCAGCACAAACCAGGCCGGCGGCAGGGCGATCGGGGTCAGCAGTTCGCCCACGCCCTCGGCCCAGGCGTTGTGCCCGCGCACGAAGACCGGCACATCCGCGCCCAGCTGCAGACCCAGCGCGGCCAGCGCGTCGACGTCCAGGCCGGCGTTCCAGAGGCGGTTGAGCGCGACCAGGACGGTGGCGGCATCGGACGAACCGCCGCCGAAGCCGCCGCCCGCCGGAATGCGCTTTTCGACGCCGATATCGGCACCTTGGCCGATGTTTGCTGCATCCTTCAACAGGTGCGCGGCGCGGATCGCCAGATCATCCGCCTCGGCAACGCCGGCCGCGGAGGTGCCCTCACGGCGGATCCGGCCATCGTCGCGGACACGCAGATGGATCCGATCGCCCCAATCCAGCAGGCGGAACACGGTCTGGAGCTGGTGGTAGCCATCCGGACGCCGCCCGGTGATGTGCAGGAACAGGTTCAGCTTGGCCGGGGCCGGCCAGGTCGACCCGCCGTCGGCCGTCTCCAGCATGCTCATGGGCCGCCCAGCACCCAGCTGTCGACCACCAGGCGGACCTTGGCGTCGCCATTGACTGCTTCGATCCTGCGCGGCAGCACCGGGCGACCGGCCTCGGCCGGGTACCAATCCAGGTACTGGATCTCCCAGCCCAGCTGCTGCACGCGACGCGGGCGGCCTTCACCGTCGCGCTCGATGCGCTCGGCCGGGGCCGCATCGGCGACCAGGCCGCGCACCCAATCGGGCAGCTGGTTGACCGGGATATCCCAGCCGGTGGCATCCAGCAGGACCTGCTGGGCATCGTCGCCCTCGCGCGTGCCGCCTTCCAGACCTTCGAGGCGGCCGCCTTCATGATGGCTGTCGCCGGTCAGCTTCCAGCTCTGCCGGGTGACCGGGGCGCTGAGTTCCACCACATATCCCTGGCCCTGCTGCTGCCAGTCAATGCGGCCGTTGCCGCCGTTGCGGCCCTTGCTGATCGCCACCCGGCCCTGGAACGACCAGGCCGGCTGCGCGCGCACCGCAGTGACGCGCTCGGCCTCGGCCTGCTGCGCAGCGGGAGAGACGGTGCTGACCACGGTCGGGGCGGAAGGGGCCTTGCGCTCATCAAGGGACACGCACGCGGAAAGCGACAACGCCACGGCCGCGGCAAACGCGACCTTCAGGGACAGCAGATTCATACGCCGTATTTCTCGATCACGCGCTGCAGGGCGCGGTTGTCCGGGTCCAGCTTGCGGGCCTCTTCAAAGAAGTGGCGCGCTTCGTCCTTCTTGTTCAACACCCACAACACCTCGCCCACATGCGCGGCGATTTCCGCATCCTTGGCCAGCGTCCAGGCGCGGCGCAGCTGCACCAAGGCTTCTTCGTTGCGGCCCAGGCGATACAGCACCCAACCGTAACTGTCGACGATGGCGGCGTTGTCCGGCTCGGCCACGCGCGCGCGGTCGATCAGTTCCAAGGCTTCCTGATAACGCTGCGTGCGGTCGGCCAAGGTGTAGCCCAGCGCATTGAGCGCGGCGATGTTCTCCGGATCGGTGACCAGCACCTTGCGCAGGTCGGCCTCGGCGCGCGGGATGTCGTCGCGGCGCTCCCAGGCCAGCGCGCGGGCATACAGCAACGCGTTCTCATCCGGATACGCGGCCAGGCCACGGGCCAGGGCGTCCAGTTCGCCAGCATCGTCGTTGCCGCGCTGGCGCAGCTCGGCCTCCAACAGATAGGCATCCCGGCGGGCATCGTCATCAACGGTGGCATCGGACTGGATCGCGTGGACTTCGGCCAGCGCCTTGTCGGTGCGGCCCAGTTCGTTCTGCGCATTGGCTGCGCGCAGGCGCGACTCATCGCGCTCCGGGCCACCGGGCACGCTGTGATACCAGTTGACCGCTTCCTCGTAGCGCTTGAGGTACTCGGCGATCTTGCCCAGCAGCAGGCGCTGGGCCGGATCCGGCTTGGTCGCCTGCCTGGAAAGCTCGGTATACAGGGCCAGCAGGCCCGGGTCGTCCTTCTGCTTGGCCAGCAGCGAGGCGCGCATGCCGTAGGTCTGCACATCCTGCGGGCCGACCGCCAGCACGCGCTCGGCCGCAGCCGGCTGGCCCATCAGGTCATAGGAGATCGCCACCGCATTACGCAGCTCGGGGTCCTGCAGGGTCTTGGGCTCCACGCCCTTCAACAGGGCCAGCGCCTCATCGGACTTGCCGGCCTGGGTGAGCTGACTGGCGTGCAGCAGGGCCACGCGCGGCTCATCCGGGAAGCGCTTGACCACCTCATCGACCATGCGCCGGGCCAGCTCGGGCTGCTCCATGCGCATGGCCAGACGGCCGAACTCCTGCCAGACCTCCAGGCGGTCGGGGATGGCATTGGCATCCACCAGCTCGCCCAGCACCTGGGCCGGGACCTTCGGATCGCTGCCGCCGCTGATCAGGGCGCCGATCGCGAACTTCCAGGCGGTGGGGTCCGGGTCCTTGAGCAGCGCCTGCAGTTCGGTGCGGGCGGCCTTCACCTTGTTCTGGCGCATGTCCAGCGCGGCGGTGCTGCTGCGCATGGCCAGTGAGCGCGGCGCACGCTGCTCCCACAGGGCCAGCGCGCGGGCGGCGCGCTTGTCATCGTTGGCCAGCATGGCGATCCGGGAGGCGCGCTCGGCCAGGCCGGCATCGCCTTCACTGGCCTCGGCCGCCTCCAGGTACCAGCGCGCGGCGTCGCCCAGTTTGCCTGCCTGCAGGGCGAATTCGCCCGCCATGACCGGGGCCAGGGGGACCGCCTCGGCCGCGCTGTTCTTGGCCTTCGCCGGGGCTGCCGAGGGGGCGGCCAGGGCGTTGGCAGTGAACAAAGACAGCAGCAGAACGCTGGAGATGCGAATCAATGCGGGCATCGGGGGCATCTGAGCCTTAAAATGACGACTTGAATGGCCAGCAGCTTATCGCAAGCAACTGAACAATGACCCTGTGGGTGCTCGGACTGAATCACCAGACCGCGCCAGTGGAACTGCGCGAACGCGCCTCCTTTGGCGGCGACGCCCTGCCCCAGGCATTGGCGTCGCTGCGCGATACGCCACAGGTGGCCGAGGCGGTCCTGCTCTCCACCTGCAACCGCACCGAGCTGTACGCGGTGGCCGAATCCGGTGACGCGCTGGCGCAGTGGCTGGAGTCACAGGCCGGCACCTTGCATGGGTACCTCTATCAGCACGCCGACGCCGACGCGGTGCGCCACCTGTTCCGGGTGGCCACCGGGCTGGACTCGATGGTGCTGGGCGAACCGCAGATCCTGGGCCAGGTGAAGGATGCCTGGGCCCTGGCGCGTGATCATGGCCTGCTCGGCCAGCGCCTGGACCGGCTGTTCCAGCAGACCTTCTCGGTGGCCAAGCGCGCCCGCACCGATACCCGCGTGGGCGCCAACCCGGTGTCGGTGGCGTCCACCGCGGTGCGCCTGGCGCAGAACTCGTTCGCGCGGCTGGACGATTCCACCGTGCTGCTGGTCGGCGCCGGCGAGACCATCGAGCTGGCCGCGCGCCATCTCAGCGAAGGGCGCGTGCGGCGGCTGCTGATCGCCAACCGCACCCTGGCCCATGCGCAGGAGCTGGCCAGCCGTCATGGCGGCGTCGCCCTGCCCCTGAGTGAGCTGGACCGCCATCTGGGCGAGGCCGACGTGGTGTTCTCGGCCACCGCCGCGCGTGAGCCGGTGATCACCCGCGCGCACGTGGCCGCCGCACTGAAAACCCGCAAGCACAAGCCGATGCTGCTGTTCGATCTGGCCGTGCCCCGCGATATCGAGGCCGGCGTGGGCGAACTGGCCGACGCCTTCCTGTACACCGTGGATGATCTGGAGCGCGCGGTCGAAGACAACCGCCGCAGCCGCCGGGAAGCCGCGGCCGAGGCCGAAGCGATCATCGAGCTGCAGGTCGCCCGTTTCGTGGAAACGCTGCAGGCCAGCGTGCACCAGGCCCCGCTGCGGCAACTGCGCGCCTATGGCGAAGCGACCCGCGTGGAGATGCTGGAGAAAGCCCGCCAGCAGCTGGCCCACGGCAAATCACCGGAAGAGGTGCTCGAGCTGCTCGCGCACGGCCTGACCAACCGCCTGCTGCACCCGCCGACCGCCGCCCTGCGCGCGGCCGCGCTCAGCGGCGATACTGAACTCACCCGCGCCGCCGAGCGCCTGTTCCCGGCCAAGCCGGGTTACCAGCACCCTGCCGTGCGTACCGATGTAGCGAGGAACGATGACGCCGACCCTGCGCCGTAAGCTGGAAGCGCTGGCCGAGCGCCGCGAAGAACTGGAACGCCTGTTGTCCGACCCGGCCGTGGTCGGCGACAACGACCGTTTCCGCGCGCTGTCGCGCGAGTTTTCGCAGCTGGAGCCGGTCGCCAACGCGCTGGCCGACGAAGCCCGTGCCAAGGCCGATCTCGCCGCCGCAGAAGCGATGCGCGAGGACCCTGACCTGCGCGAGCTGGCCGAGGAGGAAATCACCGCCGCGCAGCAGCGCCTGCAGCAGCTGGACGAAGCACTGGCCCTGTTGCTGGTGCCGCGCGATCCGCGCGATGACGGCAACCTGTTCCTGGAAGTCCGCGCCGGTACCGGCGGTGACGAGGCAGCGATCTTCGCCGGCGACCTGTTCCGCATGTACGCCCGCTATGCCGAGCGCCAGGGCTGGAAGGTCGAGATCGAATCGGACAACCCGGGCGAACATGGCGGCTACAAGGAAGTGGTGGCGCGCGTGGTCGGCCGTGGCGCCTTCTCACGCCTGAAGTTCGAATCGGGCACGCACCGCGTGCAGCGCGTGCCGGCGACCGAGTCGCAGGGCCGCATCCATACCTCGGCCGCGACGGTAGCGATCATTCCCGAGGCGGATGACGTCGAGGACGTGGTGATCAACCCGGCTGACCTGCGCGTGGACACCTACCGCTCCTCCGGCGCCGGTGGCCAGCACGTCAACAAGACCGAGTCGGCGATCCGCATCACCCATCTGCCCACCGGCGTGGTGGTGGAATGCCAGACCGAGCGCAGCCAACATGCCAACCGCGACAAAGCGATGAAGCGCCTCAAGGCACAGCTGCTGGATACCGAACGCAGCAAGCAGGCTGCCGCGCAGGCCGAAAGCCGCCGGCTGCAGGTCGGCAGCGGCGACCGCAGCCAGCGCATCCGCACCTACAGCTTCCCGCAGGGACGGATCACCGACCACCGCGTGGAAGGGCTGACCCTGTACGACCTGCCCAACATCCTGACCGGCGATCTTGATGCACTGGTCAGCCGGCTGACCCACGAACACCAGGCCGACGAGCTGGCCCGGCTCGCGGAAGGCAGCTGAGCATGCCCGCCCCGGCGCGGCAGCGATGAGTGTCGATCCGCAGCGTCTGCAGTTGCGCCAGGCGGTGCAGCGGCAACCGGCCGATTTCATTGCGTGGGTGATGCTGGCCGATGCGGAGCTGGAAGCCGGCGATGTGCGCGCCGGCGAACAGGCCGCCACCCGTGCACTGCAGCTGCGCGGCGACCATCCCGAGGCCCTGGCCCGGCTGGGGCGCGCGCGCTGGATGCAGGGCCGCCATGGCGAGGCCGCGACACTGCTGCGCCAGGCGGCGGACCGCGCGCCCCAGCACCCCGGCATCACCC
>NZ_JASCOO010000090.1:0-16291 GCF_029959485.1 Stenotrophomonas sp. PS02301 | reverse complement strand
GCCGCTGGCCGGCAACCACGCATTCGGCGGCAGCACGATGAGGAGCCGGCCAGCGGCCGGCACTACGTGGCGTGCTTGCCTTCCAGCGGCCGGGACCTACCGCTTCGGGTATCGCCTGAAACGCAGAAAGGCCGCCTGGAGGCGGCCTTTCTGTTTGGAGCAGCCGAGCATGGCTCGGCTCTACCGCACGTCCGTCGCTTGCGCGGCGGGCGGCTTATTTCACCAGCTTGGCGATGGCAGCGCCCAGGTCGCCCGGCGAGCGGACGGTGACAACACCGGCAGCTTCCATGGCGGCGAACTTGCCTTCGGCGGTGCCCTTGCCGCCCGATGCGATCGCACCGGCGTGGCCCATGCGCTTGCCGGCCGGAGCCGAGGCGCCCGCGATGAAACCGACGACCGGCTTCTTCACGTGGTTCTTGATGTACTCGGCACCGGCTTCTTCAGCGTCGCCGCCGATTTCGCCGACCATGATGATGCCCAGGGTCTGCGGATCTTCGTTGAACAGCTTCAGGCAGTCGACGAAGTTCAGGCCGTTGATCGGGTCACCACCGATGCCGATGCAGGTGGACTGGCCCAGGCCGACTTCGGTGGTCTGCTTGACCGCTTCATAGGTCAGGGTGCCCGAACGCGACACGATGCCGATCTTGCCCGGCATGTGGATGTGGCCCGGCATGATGCCGATCTTGCACTCGCCCGGGGTGATCACGCCGGGGCAGTTCGGACCGACCAGCACGGTGTCCGGATGCGAGCGGGTCAGCACGTTCTTGACGCGCAGCATGTCCAGCACCGGGATGCCCTCGGTGATGCACACGATGACCTGGATGCCGGCAGCAGCCGCTTCCAGGATCGCGTCAGCCGCGTACGGCGGCGGCACGTAGATGACCGAGGCGTTGGCGCCGGTGCTCTGCACGGCGTCGGCAACGGTGTTGAAGACCGGCAGATCGATGTGGGTGGTGCCGCCCTTGCCGGGGGTCACGCCGCCAACAACCTGGGTGCCGTACTCGATCATCTGAGTGGCGTGGAAGGTGCCCTGCTGGCCGGTGAAGCCCTGCACGATCACCTTGGTGTTCTTATTGATCAAAACTGACATTGGATTTCCTTCGGTGTCGGATCAGGCGGCGGCTTTGACAGCAGCGACGACCTTCTTGGCACCGTCGTTGATGTTGTCGGCCGGGATGATGGCCATGCCGCTGTCACGCAGCAGCTGCTTGCCTTCTTCCACGTTGGTGCCTTCCAGGCGCACCACGACCGGAACCTTGACGCCCACTTCCTTGACCGCGGCGATGATGCCTTCGGCAATCATGTCGCAGCGGACGATGCCGCCGAAGATGTTGACGAAGATGCCTTCAACCTTGTCCGAGGACAGGATCAGCTTGAACGCTTCGATGACGCGCTGCTTGTTCGCACCGCCGCCCACGTCCAGGAAGTTCGCCGGCTCGCCGCCGTTGAGCTTGATGACGTCCATGGTGGCCATGGCCAGGCCGGCGCCGTTGACCATGCAGCCGATGTTGCCGTCCATGGTGACGTAGTTGATGTCCAGCTCCGAAGCGGTCACTTCGGTTTCGTCTTCCTGGGTCTTGTCGCGCATGGCAACCAGAGCCTTCTGACGGAACGCGGCGTTGTCGTCGCTGTCGAACTTCCCGTCCAGCGCGTACAGGTTGCCGTCGTCCAGGATGGCCAGCGGGTTGATTTCAACCAGGGCCAGGTCCTTTTCGTTGAACAGGCGGTACAGATTCACCATGATGTTGGCGAACTGGCCGGCCTGCTTGGCGGTCAGGCCCAGCTTGAAGCCGAAATCACGGCCGTGGTAACCCTGCACGCCTTCAACGAAATCGACGTTGAGCGAGTGGATCAGCTCGGGGGTTTCAGCGGCGACCTGCTCGATCTCCACGCCGCCTTCCGAAGAAGCGATGTAGGTGATGGTCTTGGTGCCACGGTCAACCAGCACCGACAGGTACAGTTCCTTGACGATCTCACCGGCGGTGGTCACCAGCACCAGGTTGACCGGCAGTTCAACGCCTGCGGTCTGGTAGGTGGCCATCTTGGTGCCGAGCATCTTGGCCGCAGCGGCCTTCACGTCGTCGGTGGTCTTGCAGAACTTGACGCCGCCAGCCTTGCCGCGGCCGCCAGCGTGGATCTGCGCCTTGACCATCCAGGGGCCCTGGCCCAGGGCGTTGGCAGCTTCAACCGCTTCGTCCGGGGTAGCCGCGACCTTGCCGGCCGGAACGGGAATGCCGTACTCGGCAAGCAGCTGTTTTGACTGGTATTCGTGGAAATTCATGCGTCACCGTGGGAATAGGAACGACCGCACGCATCTCCAAGGCTCCCTCACGGGGGCGCCGGTAAGGACCGCGGCGGGCCCACTATTGTGGACGACCCGGCGCGCGGGCGCAAAGAAGTCAGTCCCAAGACACGCACGGGGAGCCGTTTCCGGCGCAATTTCAGACAGTTGCGGCAGCCCCCGGGAACCGCCACCCGGCCCCCCTGTGGCATGGCCGCGCAGCTGGCCGGCGCCTGCATACCGCCCGGCCTTCACACGCCCGGCCCCGGCCGCCTGCCCCCAAACCCGGCCGGACCCCCTACACTGCCCCCATGCCAGAAGGGGAGTTCCGGCGTGTCACCCAGTGCTTCATTGATCGACCGCATCGAATCGATACCGCGGCGCGAGCTGTATTTCTTCGCGCTGTACCGCTTGCTGATGGCCACCGTCATCGGCGCGCTGCTGTTCAGCCCGCTGAGCGGCCTGGTCGGCACCGCTGACCACCCCAGGCTGGCGACCATCGTGGCCAGCGGCTACCTGGTGGTGGCCGTGCTGGTGCTGCTGTTCGGGCGCAACGAGCGCTGGCTGCGCACCATCGTGGTGTGGAGCGTGGCCGCCGACATCATCGCCGCCACCCTGCTCGCCCATGCCCTGCCCGGGGCCAGCGCAGGCATCTCGATGTCGCTGCTGTTCAACATCGCCGCCGCTGCGACCCTGCTGCCGCTTAGCATGGGGCTGGGCCTGGCCGCTGCCGCCAGCGCCGCCACCGCCGGCGAGTACATCTGGAAGCAGCTCGAAGGCGGCGACCCGACCCGCACCCTGGCCGAGCTGGCCATGTTCGTCACCAGCTATCTGGCCATCGCCTTCATCAGCTACCAGGTTGGCAACCGCGCCCGCATGAACCAGCAGCTGGCCAACCAGCGCGGCGATGAAGTGGCCAACCTGTTCCAGATCAACGAGCTGATCATCCGCCGCATGCGCACCGGCGTGATCGTGGTGGACGGCGCCAACCGCATCACCCTGGCCAACGAAGCCGCCTCCACCCTGCTCGGCGATGCCGATGGCAACAGTGGCAGCGGCCGGCTGGAACTGGGCAGTGCCTCACCCGAGCTGAGCCGCCGGCTGCTGCGCTGGCGCAACGGCTGGACCAACGAAGAACTGCCGCTGCAGCTCTCGCCGGACCAGCCTGAGGTGCAGCCACGCTTTGCCCGCCTGCTGGCCGGCAGCGACCTCACCCTCGTGTTCCTGGATGACTCCACCGTGGTCTCGCGGCGTGCCGAGTCCTTGACGCTCTCGGCGATGGGGCGCTTCTCGGCCAGCCTCGCCCATGAGATCCGCAACCCGCTGGCGGCGATCAACTACGCCGCCCAGCTGCTGGAAGAATCCACCGATATCGGCGACACCGACCGCCGCCTGCTGCAGATCATCAACCAGCAATGCCAGCGCACCAACGGCATCGTCGAAAGCGTGCTCGGGCTGGCGCGGCGCGAGCGTGCCAATCCGGAGAACGTGGATCTGGCCTCGTTCGTGCGCCGCTTCGTGCTGGAGTACAAACAGGGCCTGTCGCTGGAAACCGACAGCGTGGAGCCGATCATCAGCGAGACCTCGGTGCACGCCCTGGTCGATCCGCGCCACCTGCACCAGATCCTTACCGTGCTGGTGCACAACGCGCTCAAGTACGGCCGCGTGGCCGAAGAGCCGGCGCGCGTGCGGCTGCGCGTGGCGCGCCAGGACCGCACCGCCATCATCGATGTGATGGACCGCGGCCCGGGCATTCCCGAGACGGTTGCCAGCCAACTGTTCCGCCCGTTCTTCACCACCTCCGAGCACGGCACCGGGCTGGGGCTGTATATCGCCCGCGAACTGTGCCGTGCCAACCAGGCACGGCTGGAATACGTCTCGGTGCCCGCCGGCGGTGCCTGTTTCCGGCTCGTACTGGCCGGCCCCCACACGATGATGGCCGGATGAGCTGCGCGCACACCCGGACGCCACCGTCAAACATTTGTCGCCAACGACCGCCCTCGGCTATCTTCCTTCCTTATGAATGACACCCGCAGCGCCCTCGTCGTCGACGACGAACGTGACATCCGCGAACTGCTGGTACTGACCCTGGGCCGCATGGGCCTGCGCATCAGCACCGCAGCCAACCTCGCCGAAGCCCGTGAGCTGCTGGCCAGCAATCCGTACGACCTGTGCATCACCGATATGCGCCTGCCCGATGGCAACGGCATCGAGCTGGTCACCGAGATCGCACAGCACTACCCGCGCACGCCGGTGGCGATGATCACCGCGTTCGGCAGCATGGATCTGGCGGTGGAAGCCCTGAAGGCCGGCGCCTTCGATTTCGTCAGCAAGCCGGTGGACATCTCGGTGCTGCGCGGCCTGGTCAAGCACGCGCTGGAACTCAACAACACCGAGCGCGCCGCGCCCGCACCACTCGCCCCGGAGCAGGCCGCACGCCTGCTCGGCGATTCGCCCTCGATGGATGTGCTGCGTGCCACCATCGGCAAGGTCGCGCGGAGCCAGGCACCGGTCTACATCCTCGGCGAATCCGGCGTCGGCAAGGAACTGGTCGCACGCACCATCCACGCGCAGAGCGCGCGCGCGCCCGGCGCCTTCGTGCCGGTCAACTGCGGCGCGATCCCGTCCGAACTGATGGAAAGCGAATTCTTCGGGCACAAGAAGGGCAGCTTCAGCGGCGCGCATGCGGACAAGCCCGGCCTGTTCCAGGCCGCGCATGGCGGCACCCTGTTCCTGGATGAAGTGGCCGAGCTGCCCCTGCAGATGCAGGTCAAGCTGCTGCGCGCGATCCAGGAGAAATCGATCCGCCCGGTCGGTGCCGCCACCGAAGTGCCGGTGGACGTGCGCATCCTTTCGGCCACGCACAAGGACCTGGGCGAACTGGTCGAAGACGGCCGCTTCCGCCACGATCTGTATTACCGCATCAACGTGATCGAACTGCGCGTGCCGCCCCTGCGCGAACGCCGCAGCGACCTGCCCGCGCTGGCCGCCTCGATCCTGGCCCGGCTGGCCCGCACCCACGGCCGCCCGACCCCGCTGCTGGCGCCCTCGGCGCTGGAAGCCCTGGCTCAGTACCACTTCCCCGGCAACGTGCGCGAACTGGAGAACATCCTCGAGCGCGCCCTCGCCCTGGCCGAAGAAGACCGGATCGGTGCCAGCGACCTGCGCCTGCCCCAGCACGCCCCACGCTTCGGCGCCGGCAATGCGCCGCCCACCCAGGAAGAAGCCGTGGTCGATCTGCCGGCCGGCAATGGCGCCCTGCCCTCCTACATCGAACAGATGGAGCGCACCGCCATCCAGAAGGCGCTGGAAGAAAACCGCTGGAACAAGACGCGTACCGCCGCACAGCTGGGCATCACCTTCCGGGCGTTGCGGTACAAGCTGAAAAAGCTCGGCATGGAGTAGAGAGACAAAAAGGCCCGCTTGCGCGGGCCTTTTCTCATCTGCGGACGCCGCTCAATCCTTGGTCACACGATTGATCTCCGCCAGACCGGTCACCCCGGCCGCGGCCTTGATCAGCGCCGATTGGCGCAGGTCATTCACCCCCGCCAGCTGCGCGGCCTCGGCGATCTGCAGCGCATTGCCACCGGCCAGCACGATGGTCGAGATCTCATCGGTCATCGGCATCACCTGGTACAGACCGGTACGGCCCTTGTAGCCCTCGGTGCACTCATCGCAGCCGACCGGCTCGAACAGCTTGATCCCGGCATCCAGCTGCGCCTGGGTGAAACCCTCGGCCAGCAGCGCGTTGGCCGGCAGCTCCACCGGGCGCTTGCAGTTGTTGCACAGCCGGCGCGCCAGGCGCTGGGCGATCACCAACGTCACCGAGCTGGTGATGTTGTACGGCGCGATGCCCATGTTCATCAGGCGCGCGATGGTCTGCGGCGCATCGTTGGTATGCAGCGTGGAGAGCACCATGTGGCCCGTCTGCGCCGCCTTGATCGCGATCTCCGCCGTTTCCAGGTCGCGGATTTCGCCGACCATGATGATGTCCGGATCCTGGCGCAGGAACGAGCGCAGCGCCGCGGCGAAGGTCATGCCGCGCTTGACGTTCTGCTGCACCTGGTTGACGCCGGGCAAGCGGATTTCCACCGGGTCTTCGGCAGTGGAGATGTTGCGCGTTTCATCGTTGAGGATGCCCAGCGCGGTATACAGCGAGACCGTCTTACCCGAACCGGTCGGGCCGGTGACCAGCACCATGCCATACGGCTTGTGGATCGCATCCAGGAACAGCTTCTGCTGCGCCGGCTCGTATCCGAGCTTGTCGATGCCCAGCTTGGCCGCGCTGCCATCCAGGATACGCAGCACCACCTTCTCGCCGAACAGGGTCGGCAGGGTGCTGACGCGGAAATCGATCTGACGGGTCTTGGAGAGGTTGAGCTTGATGCGGCCATCCTGCGGCACGCGCTTCTCGGCGATATCCAGCTGCGCCATCACCTTCAGGCGCGCGGCGATGCGCTGGTTGAGCTTGACCGGGGCCTTGGCCACGTTCTTGAGCAGACCATCGATGCGCAGGCGCACGCGATAGTCGTCCTCGTAGGGTTCGAAATGGATGTCCGAGGCGCCTTTGCGGATGGCGTCGACGAGGACTTTGTTGACGAACTTTACGACCGGGGTGTCATCGCCTTTGGCGTCGATGCCAGAGTCGCTGATGCCGCCTTCTTCGTCGCCCGCGGAGACGTCCAGATCCCCCATCTCGTCGTCGCCGCCGAGCGCCGAGCCCAGCGTGTCCTGTTTGGACTGCCACTGTTCCAACGTGCGACGGATCTGATCTTCATCGACCAGAATCGGCTCTACCACCAGGTTGGTGTGGAACTTGATTTCGTCGAGCGAGTGGGTGGGGTTGCTGGTGCCGATGAAGAGCTTTCCGCCACGTTTGAACAGCGGCAGCACGTGGTGCTTACGCAGCAATTCTTCGCTGACCAAGCCCATGGCGTTCTGGCTGTTGTCGAACACAGACACATCGAGCAATGGCATGCCGAACTCAAGCGCGTTGGCGGCAGCCAGTTGGGCACTGGTGACAACCTTCTTTTCAGCAAACCACTGCGGCAGTGGTTGCTTGGCAGCCCCTGCCTTGGCCATGGCGTCGCGTGCCACAGCCTCCTCCAAAACGCCATCCTGAACAAGACGGCGAGCGATGCCTGTAATCCCGACGAGATTGGCATTTACCACGGCATTCATTGGCTACTGGCTCCCCATGTCAGGACTAGAGATTACTGCAAACCGACACTGGACTGGGCCATAGGCTCCCCAGAGCTGCGAGGTTGCTCCTCCGCCCCCCGGGCGCGGGTTACCATTGCCCCGGGGAAACTGGGGACTTACCGTGAAACGTATCAGCATCATCCTGCCGGCCAAGAACGAAGCGGAGGGTCTGCTCCGCACCTTGCCAGCATTACGCAGCCTGTATCCTGAGGCCGAGATCATCGTCGTGGACGACGGCTCGACGGATGCGACGGCCCAGATCGGCCGCGAGCATGGCGCCACCGTCCTTTCGAGTCCCTATTCAATGGGGAACGGTGCCTCTATTAAGCGGGGCGCCCGCGCCGCCAACGGCGAGATCTTGGTGTTCATGGACGCCGACGGCCAGCATGACCCGAGTCATATCGAGTCCCTGCTAGTTAAGCTGGCTGAGGGTTACGACATGGTCGTGGGTGCACGCGACAGCAGCGGCCAGGCCAACGTCCACCGCGGCTTGGCCAACAGCTTCTACAACTGGATGGCCAGCCAAATGACCGGGTTCAGGATCTTGGACCTCACTTCTGGCTTCCGAGCAGCACGCGCGCGAAGGTTCCGCGAGTTCCTGCACTTGCTGCCTAATGGTTTCAGCTACCCCACCACGAGCACCATGGCCTTCTTCCGCAGCGCCTATCCAGTGGCTTACGTACCGATTCCAGTGGGCAAGCGGGTAGGCAACGGCAGCCACATCCGGCCCATAAAGGATGGCATCCGCTTCCTGCTGATCATCTTCAAGATTGCGACGCTGTACTCCCCATTGAAGTTGTTCGCGCCGATTGCGGCAGGCTTCTTTCTGCTCGGACTGGGGTACTACGGTTACACCTTCGCCACCATGCATCGCTTCACCAACATGAGCACCCTGCTATTCAGCGCGTCGGTGATCATCTTCCTGATTGGACTGATCTCCGAACAGATCACCGGACTCACCTATCTAGCGGCTCGGGACGGGCGGGAACGGGAATGAAGGCAGAGCGGCTGCAGCTGAGGCGCCTGTTGCTGGTAACTCGCAACTTGCCACCACTGCAGGGCGGCATGGAGCGACTCAATTGGCACCTGCTTCAGCAACTACAGCGCACTTTTGAGGTGCAGGCGATTGGTCCCCACGGTGCGGCTGCCCTATCGCCCGCAGACACAAAGCTGCGTGAGGTGCCGCTGAGGCCTTTGTGGAGGTTCATAGCAAGCGCCGCTTGGTGCACGCTTATACAAAGCACCCACCATCGTCCGGCGACGTACTTGGCCGGCAGCGGGCTAACCGCTCCCCATGCATGGATGGCAAGCCGTCTTTTCGGGGGCCGCTGCGCAGCTTATCTGCATGGCTTGGACATCAGCGTGGACCACACCGCCTATCGAAAGCTATGGCTGCCAGTGCTGCGCCGACTGGACTTGGTGATCGTCAACAGTAGAGCGACCGCCGCGCTTGCCGTTGAGGCAGGGATAGACCCAGCACGCCTTCATATTGTTCATCCTGGCACAGAAATCCCCCGCACTTCCGGCACCGATCGACGTTCGGCTGAGGGAATCGCCTTTCGCCGACGCCATGCGTTGGGACAAGGACCTTTAATGCTATCGGTTGGCCGTCTGACGCGCCGAAAGGGATTGTTGGAATTCATTCGCGACGAACTGCCCACGGTATTGGAGGCGTATCCCGAAGCAGTTTTGGTCGTGGCTGGTGGCGTAGCCAGTCACGCGCTTGGTTCGGAAGCACTAACGCCGGCTCAGTTACTTGCCAACACGCCTCCGGCAGTCCGCGAACGGGTTCGATTTATTGGTGAAGTGAGTGACGAAGAACTTAGCATCAGCATGTTTGCGTCTTTAGTACACGTTTTCCCGGTGCGATCCCAACGCAGTGACCCAGAAGGGTTTGGAATGGTTGCGATTGAAGCCGCCGCACATAGTTTGACCACAGTCGCATACGCTTCCGGCGGCGTGGCCGACGCCGTCGCGGACGGGGTATCCGGGATTTTGGTTGAACCTGGGGACAGTGCCGGTTTCGCCAATGCAGTAATCCAGGCTATCCGCAATCCACTTCCTGCAGCTCCGATGCGCGTGTTCGCACTGCAATTCAGCTGGGACGCCTTTGGCGCTCGGGTGCGAGATTTGCTGGGACGGCTCACATGACCATGAATGGCTGGTCACTACCCCCATCACACCTCCACGTACGACACCCCGAACGTGCTCCGCCGCCTACGGCAGAACCTGCAGTGTGGTTTCCCGCCGTAAGAACGGGCACAGGCACCGATCACTTCACTCGAATTCTCTGCGAAGGCCTTAGATTGAAAGGCCTCCGAGCGGAAATCGCGTGGATAGATCGGAGAGCGGAGTACTTTCCATGGACCGTTCCAATACAGCGTGCGCCCAGCTGGGCAAACATAGTCCACATCAACACCTGGCTACACTCTCGTTTCTACAAAGGCAGCATTCCGATTGTGGCGACGAGTCACCATTGCGTTCACACCGGCATTTCTGGAAAGCGTAGAGGCATCGCTCGCACAGCCTACCATCGGCTATGGATTGAGCGCGTCGAGCGCGCCGCGCTGCAACGTGCAACCAACGTGATCGCTGTTAGCCAGTTCACTGCCAACCAAACGAAAGCTCACTTCGGCTCCGTCGAACTGTCGGTAATTCACAATGGCGTGGACACAAGCATCTTCCGCCCCGCCATTGATAAAGCTGACCAAGCATCACCGTTCAAGATCCTGTATATCGGCAGCTTTTCAACCCGAAAGGGCTCGGACTTGCTCGCCCCTATAATGCAGCAGCTCGGCCCAGATTTTCAGCTCCGGCATACTGGGAACAGAGATCAAGCAGCAAAATGGGGATTGACGGACGATTCAATCGCTCTTGGTCGATTGAACCAGGCAGAACTGGTTCGAGAGCTTCAGCAGGCCGACGTCTTGCTTTTTCCAAGCAGACTAGAGGGTTTCGGCCTTGCAGTTGCCGAGTCCATGGCATGTGGAACGCCTGCAGTCGCCTCCTATGCTTCTTCTCTACCCGAAATCATTACGGACGAATCCGACGGACTGCTTTGCCGCACTGGAGACCCCGCTCAATTTGCCGCGTCCATTCGCCGCTTGGCAGATAATCGCGCCTTTCTCGATGAACTCTCCACTCGCGCAGCGAAGAAAATCGGACATCACTTTTCTCTTGAGCGATTTATCGATGCGCATATCAACCTCTACTCGGAGACGCTGAGGTGACCATAAAGTTCGCGCAGTGGTCAAAGGGCAATCGCATCAAGGTAAATGCGTGTCCACTTTGCGGCGGCATTCCAATTGGGCCGCCGGAGGTCTACGCGCGCGCGGACGACGAAACACAGTTCGCGGACATCTGGCACTACGATCGTTGTGCTCGCTGCCGCTCCCTGTACTTGCGTGACCGCCCTGACGTCAATTCGCTGCCCTTCGCGTACGCCGAGTACTTTACTCACGCCAATCCTCTCCCAGGCGAACACGTTTCCAGGAGCTGGAAGCGACGCTGGATTGACGGCTATATTAAGATCCGCTTTGGTGTGGACCGCTCCAAAGGCTCGGCATTTGGGGCACTCGTATTTTCCCTGCTGCTCCCCGTTCGCTGGATGCTGGATGTTCAAGGGCGTAACATTCCTAAGGATTACTGCCACAGCGGCAAGAGTCTGCTGGATGTCGGCTGTGGCAATGGGGATTTCATGCGCCGGGCAATTGAAATGGGACTACAGTGCTCCGGTTGCGAG
This sequence comes from Stenotrophomonas sp. PS02301, assembly GCF_029959485.1. Lineage (NCBI taxonomy): Bacteria > Pseudomonadati > Pseudomonadota > Gammaproteobacteria > Lysobacterales > Lysobacteraceae > Stenotrophomonas > Stenotrophomonas sp. PS02301. Next base: position 5,066 of record NZ_JASCOO010000090.1, on the reverse strand, counting down.
CCAGACCAAGCTGCCGCATCGCTTTGCAGAAATTTCGGTCTGGACGTGCTTCATGGTGATGCATTCGATCCGGCAATGGACCAGCGCCGATTCAGTGTGATTACGCTAAATCACGTCATTGAACATGTGGAGAATCCCGTGCGCCTCGTCTCGCGCCTACACTCCCTGCTGGAGCCGGAAGGGATTCTCTGGATGGGATTACCCAATCCCTCCGCAATCGGCGTTTCATTGTTCGGCAAAGCGTGGAAGGGATTTCACCCACCATTCCATTTAGCGATCCCTGATCAAACACTGCTGAAACGATGGCTTTCCGACGCTGGTTTTACCGACGTCCGATGCCTACGTCGAGGATTACAGAGTCCCGGCCTTTGGCTAGAATCGTCGCGCATATTCGAACGCGAGACTGGCCAGCCGGCTGGCTGGCGCAAGACATTCAAGCTAGCGGCAGATATCATCGCATGTCTCTCGCCGAGGTACAGCGAGGAAACCATCATCGTTGCTCGTCGCAAGTCGAAATGATGAAAACGACAGCTATCGTTTTACATTTCAGAACGATCGACCGGACCCACGCGTGCTTGATCTCGCTGCAGGCCGCGGGCGTGAAAAGTATTATAGTGATCGACAACTCGGAAGATGGCGGCGTGTCATTGGCGCAACTCCGATTGCGCTTGGCCCGCTCCATCGACGACATCTCTATCTTTATTCAGCCAAACAACAATTTGGGCTTTGGCGCCGCAATCAATCTCGCGCTAGCCGAACGGGGACCTGACGATGAGAGTGCCGTACTCCTGATCAACTCCGACGCCCGAATAAGTCGCTCAGCCCTTTGCGCCATGGTTGAAACACTGAAACGTGGTGTAGCGATGACGGCACCGATGATCAGAGAGGCAGGTCAGATCCTGCCTCCTGTAAGGCACTACCATCCGCGCCTAGGCCTTATCCTCCAACGCTCGACTCGCGGGTCGAAACCCTATTTGACGGGCGCCTGCTTGCTACTTACCCCAGCAGTCATCCGGTCTGATTTATTCGATACAGGGTTTTTCTTCTATGGGGAAGACGTTGAGCTGTCCGCGAGATTGCGTGATGAGGGCCATGAACTAAGGCCAACGGACAGTGCGTGCATCGAGCATGACGGTTCCGCCAGCGCCCGAAAGGGCTCGTTATTCTATGAGTACCACTTGAACCGTGCCCATTGGCTACTTGCGAGAAAGCTCTTTCCGCACTCAAGCTTTGATCGCGCCATCGCCATCCTTGGGCGCTGCGTGACCTTGCCTTGCCGCGCTGTCACACGCTCAATTCGAGGGCGTTCGGCAGTACCAATTTACGCAGCGGTCCTTGCGACATGGGACACGGCCACCGGACAGATCCGACGTATGACTCCTGTGATGACTACTGAGCGGAACTGACGATCACTCGTTTCGAGTAACCGACCATCACCCAACCTACCGCCGCCATCCCATACTCGACAATAGCAACGGAGATCAAGACGGGCGCCTCGACTCGCAACTTTGCGAACATCACAGCAAAGACGACCAACGCGGCAGCACCAAGCATCTCGACCGCAGCTCGTCGCCAAGGCAAGTTCATCGTCATGAGGAGATTGACTGCAGAAAGCCTCAGACACATGCCTGGAACGATGAAAGCAAACCAGGATACGTAATCACTTAAACCAACATACGAAGGGCCGATCAAAAGCGCGAGCACGGGCGCGAGCAAGTACAGCGCACCGCCCGCGACCGCACCATAGCCTACCGTTGCCCAAAAAAGTGGCAGGTCGGAAGTAGGTCCATCTGCGACAGAGGAACGCCGGTAGAGCTTGGGAATCATCGCCAGCATCAACGCTATTACAGGAATCACCATTGCCGCAGCGATACGTGCGGATGCCGCATAGCTGCCAGCCGCCAAAGGGTTAAGCAGCTTGCTAGCCGTGATTTTGTCCAACTCGCTGGGCGCGGCTGCCGTGGTGGCCAAAACAGCATAACCTCCATTTTCGCGCCATTGACTCCGCGGAAGAAGGTTAAGCTCTCGAAGCCGCGGCGACGGGGTTGGCAAAAGCCATGCGGCAGCTATCAAGGCAAAGATGCTGCAAGCAAAGTGTCCCGCTATGTAGTCCTCCAATGTCGCTCCGCTGATGAATAAGTAGAGCACGGTGATCCAGAGTGCGCGGAGGATCAAAGTCAACAAGAGGATCGACTGCGCTTTTGCTGGACTACCTGCGGCATGGTGCGGGACGGCAAGGATGACGATCACGGGCTGGAGGAGCAGCTCAGACACAGCGAGCAATGCAATGCTTACCCCTCCAATCGGAAAGAATTTCATCGCTATGATGACGAAAACGACGGCTAATGCAGCGCCGCAGGCCATTGTCGTGCCAAGGGCCGTAGCCAAACCAGTGCGCAAATTTTGCTCCTGGCGTGATGCGTCTCGGAGCAATGTCAGATGAGTGCCGAAAGTTGCAAAACCAGCCAGAAAGACGCAGGCGGCGGCGACGCCAGCAAACATGCCGAACCGATCTGCGCCAAGCAATCGTGCTAGCAGGATCAGCGACACTGCCTGAGCCGGCAGTCGGACAGCAAGGACCAGCGCGGTCACCAGCGTCGACTTGAGCAAGGTCTGAGACATTACGTTTACCAGATTCCCCGGCCGGAGCGAAGCGCCCTCGTTTATTGAAGCAGATAGCGACCGTCAGCGGTGAGGTTCACTTGAATACAGGCACCGGCCCACTGGAGGATGTTCAACGGCACGATGAGGGAAGATATTTGCCCTCCAGACCGCCGCAGCTCCAATTAATACTGCCATTGGAGTCAGTCGCAGCCAATACAAGTTCCTGTCCGGCTATTTTGGCACTGGCAGAGCTTGAGAACTTGACATGAATATCCCCTCTAGTGCCGACTGTCACTGATCCAACGTGGTTCCCTGTGAGTGACGCTGGCGGCGCCATGCCCGCCGACAGATTGTTCGCCGGAAACTGCCCATGATCTGAGTAGTAAGTGGCGATCGCTTCCTTGGCCCCGGTCGACAGCGAGAATCCTTCTGCAACCTGCGCCCTAGCGACATAATCTTGATAGGCGGGTAAGGCAATTGCGGCCAGAATCGCAACGATCGCCACAACGATCATCAATTCAATCAATGTAAAACCACGTTGTTTCATTGTTCTCCCCTTGAATAGGAATGGCTCGCCTGCCAGAGCTCCAGGCGTTTGATATCACTGGCGTAAGCTCCCCGACCGTTGACTCTGCGCAGCAGTGTCAAGGCCTCCTCCGCCTCTGATCGTTCGAGCAAGTTTGATGCCAACCCGACCTGCAATAGCCATAACCTGTAGCCAGGATCCCGAGGGGAAAGCGCCACCGCTTCGCGGATCATACGCATCGCCAACTTTCGGTCGCCGACCACGTTGAAGGCGTAGTTGGCGTAGATCGCACGCAACCGGGCGGAACGAGGATTTCGTTGCACGACATTGACCAGCAGCCTAAAAAGCTGGTGTTCGTCAGCGAACCTGCATCGCTGTTCAACCCTGCACTCCACAACACCCTCCAGCGCGGCTATCTCCTGAGGACCTACAGGGCGGCGCAACATCTTCTCGCTAAACCGCGCCCATACCATTTCTGGGAGCGGATCCCCGTTGCGACTGCCTAGAATAATCAACGCTTGGTCCGCCAACGGCGATGCGTTAGGGAGCGCAGCTGCATGTTCGAACTCGCCGAGCGCCATAGACCACCCCAGGGTGTGGGGATCATTTCCGGCCAAGGCGAGAAGCTGACGCCCATACTCATAGCCTGCGCGCGACGACTCTGGATTGCGCGTAGTCAAGGTCAAAGCAAGCCTTACCGGATCACCCCAACTGAGTGCCTGCACATAGCCCATGGCACCTACATAAACCAGCGGCACAGCCAGCATCAGCATGCGCGCGTCGGTGGTCATCGGTTTCAGCACTGCCCCCAGAGGTTGCACCAGCGCGAGCACGAGGCCCAGCAGCGCCAGGTAGTTGCGATGCTCGAACACCAACTCCAAGGGCTGCACATTGCTGGTCAGCGCGTGCGATGCAAAGAACCATGCAATGCCGAAAGCCGTCAGCGGCCAATGCCTGCGCAGCAGCCACCCGCCCAACATGAGGCTCAGCAGCACCATTCCTGCTAGCAGCGTGCCGATGGGACGCAGCAAATCATGCGAAATTGGGAAATTATCGTAATAGAAGCTAAGAGACTCTGGCCAGGGCAACAATATCTGCCGCAAGTAAAGCAGCAACGCTGGCAACTGGCTGTAGAGCCGCTCGGAGAGGGTAAAGTCACGCGTAGCGTATGCCGTTGGCGACATCGCGGAAGGAACCACCCAGCCAAAGAAGATGATCAGGGCGGCCAAGCCACCAATTGCATAAGCCCAAATCAGCAGGCGCCGCTGTGGCACACTCGCTGCCGCAAAGCGGAGCACGAACACTTCCAGCAGCAGGCAGTACACGGGAACCAGTAATGCTGTTTCCTTGAAGCCGAGGCCAAACGCGGCGGCCAAGGCGGTGCCCAACCACCATGGCCACGCCCGCCCACCCGCACACATGGCTGCGCGTGCACGCAGGTAGCACAGTAGTGACATCAAGATGCCCGTAGCAGCGCCGACCTCCATGCGCTGCACGATGTAGAGGGCGCTGGAAACCTGTATAGGATGCACCATCCATACGAACGCCACGGCCCAGGCGGCGGCCAGCCGCCTCTTCTCCGTCAGCGCGGCGCTCATGCTCATAAGTTGACGAGCAAGCAGCCACACTAGCAAGGCGTTTATCAGATGCATGGCCAAGCCAGTCACCTTGAGCGGCACCGGGTCGGCCCCGGTGAGCACATGGTTCACCGCAAAACTCAGCATGGCCAGCGGGCGCCCGAAAGCACTGGCGATGCCGGAACCAAACAATTGCCCCAGTGTCGACCAACTCAGGCGTTCGAGCTTCCAGTCCGGGTCGTTGACCAGATTTGGCTGGTCGTCAAACAGGAAGCCGCCCCCCAGACCCGGTAGGAAAACCAGCGCCCCCAGCACCGGCAACGCGAGCACGGCTGCAGCCTTGGACCAGCGCGCGAACG
>NZ_JASCOO010000008.1:0-88371 GCF_029959485.1 Stenotrophomonas sp. PS02301 | reverse complement strand
GATCGGAACCGGCCTGGCCGCGGGCGGTGCGATCGCGGCCGGGGCCGCTGCCGCAGGCGCGGCTGTTTCCGGCGGCGCGGCCCTTGCCGGTGGCGCTGCCGCCGCCGCCCGTGGCGGGGCGGCTTTGGCTGGTGGCGCATCGACCGCCTACAGCCTGGGCGCGGCCGGCCAAACCGGCGCATCCGCCGTCGCATCCGGCCTGCGCAATGTCGCCAGCGCGGGCGCACAGGCCACCGTCTCGCCGCTGAAACGCGCCGCTGGCCGCGCCGCCGACAGCTTGAAGCAGAGCTACCAATCCGGCGCGCGCTCCGCCTTCGCGGCGACAGGCGGGGCTTCGACCGCCGGCACGGTCGGCGGCGAAGCCGAGGCCGCTTCCCAAACCGCTTCCACCACCGACGGGCCGCCGGCCTGGGCCAGGCGCATGAAGCGCTCCCAGCAAATGACGCACGGCGTTCAAGCCGCCGCCCACGCCGTTCGCAGCGGCGACAGCCACGGCGGCGGCTCCACCGTCAATCTCTCCGAAGGCGACTGACCATGTTCAACCGACCCGCTACCCACTACGGCAAGTCCCCGCAGCCCGAGACGCCCTATCAACGCGCCGCCCAGGTCTGGGACGAGCGCATAGGCACCGCCCGCGTGCAGGCCCGCAATTGGCGCTTCATGGCCTTCGGCTCCCTCGCGCTGTCGATGGGCCTTTCCGCCGCGCTGGTCTGGCAATCCATCAACGGCTCGATCGTGCCGTGGGTGGTCCAGGTCGACCGCCTTGGACAGGCGCAGGCCGTCGCGCCGGCGACGGCCGACTATCAGCCGAACGATCCCCAGATTGCCTTCTACCTGGCGCGGTTCATCGAACAGGTCCGCTCGATTCCCGCCGACGCGATCATCGTGCGTCAGAACTGGCTGCGCGCCTACGACTTCACGACCCAGAGCGGCGCGCTCGCCCTCAACGACTACGCCCGGTCGAACGATCCTTTCGCCAAGGTCGGCAAGCAACAGGTGGCGGTCGAGGTGTCGAGCGTTATCCGCGCCTCGCCGTCGAGCTTCCGCATCGCCTGGATCGAGCGTCGCTATCAGGACGGCTCGCTCGCCTCCACCGAACGCTGGTCCGCCATTCTGACTGTTGCCGTGCAGCCCCCGCGCGACGCCGACACGCTGAAGAAGAACCCGCTCGGAATCTACGTCAACGCCATCAACTGGTCGAAGGAGCTTGGACAATGACGCCAGCACTCCGCAAAGCCGCCCCCTGGAGTGCAGGGCGTCCGGCTTTCCGCATCCACGCCAATCCGGCTTTCCGTAAGTCCGGCTTGCCGCTTGTGCTGCTCTGCACCTCGGCGCTCGCCGGCTGCGCCACCAGCAATATGCCGCCGCCCGAAATCGCCTACGACAACGCCATGCCCGCCGTGCAGGCGACCGAGCCGCCCAGTCCCGTGCAGGTCGTGGAACTCCCCAAGCCCCTGCCGCTTCCCGGCCAGTTGAAGCCGGTCGGCAAGGACGGCAAGCCCGTTCCCGAAGCCGCCGACCCGACCGTGCGCGTCAACCAGGCCAACGCCGCCGCGCGGGTCCAGCCCGTCCGCGACGGCTTCATCAACTCGATGCAGGTCTATCCCTTCGTCAACGGCGCGCTCTATCAGGTCTATGCCTCGCCGGGGCAGATCACCGACATCGCGCTTCAGCCTGGCGAGCAGCTCGTCGGCGCCGGACCAGTCGCCGCCGGCGACACCGTGCGCTGGATTATTGGCGACACCGAAAGCGGCGCAGGCGCCGCCAGGCAGATCCACATCCTCGTCAAACCAACGCGGCCCGAACTGCTCACCAACCTCGTCATCAACACCGACCGCCGCACCTACCATATGGAACTGCGCTCGACGCCTTCGACCTACATGGCGTCGGTCTCCTGGCAATATCCGCAGGACCAGCTCATCGCGCTACGGCGGCAGAATGCCGAGGCGCAGGCGGCGCAGCCCGTCGCCACCGGCATCGACCTCGCGCGGGTGAACTTCCGCTACGATGTAAGCGGCGATCGAGCGCCGTGGCGGCCGCTGCGCGCGTTCGATGATGGCCGGCAGGTGTTCATCGAGTTTCCGCGCGGCATCGGCCAGGGCGAAATGCCACCCCTGTTCGTCGTCGGCGCGGAGGGCGACACCTCCGAACTGGTGAACTACCGCGTGCGCGGCAATTACATGATCGTCGACCGGCTGTTCGCCGCCGCCGAGCTGCGCTTCGGGGCGGGCAAGTCCCAGAAGCGCGTGCGTATCTCCCGCACCGATGGGAGGCCGGCATCGTGAGCGACGAACGCGATCCCGAAAGGGAAGAGAGCCGGACGCCCGATGCGGGGCCGCGGCCGGACGCGGCCGACGAGACCGACGACCAGCCGCTCACCGGCGAGCCGGTCGCGCCGATGCGGCTGCGGCCCGAGCCTCCGCGCGTCACCCGCTTGTCGCGCAAAGTGCTGGCCGGGCTCGGACTCGTCGCCAGCCTCGGCGTCGGTGGCGCCCTGCTCTATGCACTCCAGACCCGCAACGCCGGCAATCAGGGACAGGAACTCTATTCCACCGACAACCGCAGCACGCCGGATGGCCTGAACGGTCTGCCGAAGGACTATAGCGGCGTTCCGAGACTCGGCCCGCCACTGCCCGGCGATCTCGGCCGCCCGATCCTCAGCGCGCAGAATGGCGGCCAGCCGATTCCCGCACCAGGCATGACCACGCCAGCGCCCCCCGTGCCGAGCCCGGAGGAACAGCGCCGCGCGCAGGAGCTGGAAGCGGCGCGCACGGCGCGTCTGTTCTCATCGACGGAGACACGGCCCGCCAGCTCCGTAACAACCGCGCCTGCGGCCGACCTCGCCAGCCTCGGCCTCGCGCCGCAGCCCGCGACGCCCTCGGCGCAGGATCGCCAGCTCGCTTTCCTAAACCAGGCGCCCGACAAACGCACGGTCTCGCCCGATCGGGTCGCGGCGCCCGCATCGGCCAATGTGCTTCAGGCCGGCGCGGTGATTTCCGCCGCGCTCATCACCGGCATCCGCTCCGACCTTCCCGGCCAGATCACCGCGCAGGTGACGGAGAACATCTACGACAGCCCCACCGGGCGCATCCTGCTGATCCCGCAGGGCACGCGCGTCATCGGCCAGTATGACAGCGGCGTCGGTTTCGGCCAGCGCCGCATCCTGCTGGTCTGGAACCGGCTGATCTTCCCGAACGGCCGCTCCATCGTCCTCGAACGCCAGCCCGGCGCTGACGCCGAAGGCTATGCCGGGCTGGAGGATGGCGTCGACTATCACTGGGGCGAGCTGTTCAAGGCCGCGGCGCTCTCGACCCTCCTCAGCGTCGGGGCCGAAGCCGGCTCATCCGGGCAGGAAAGCGACATCGTGCGCGCCCTGCGCAGCGGCGCGTCCGACAGCATCAGCCAGACCGGCCAGCAGATCGTCCAGCGCCAGCTCAACATCGCGCCGACGCTCACCATCCGGCCAGGCTTCCCCGTCCGCGTCATCGTCACGCGCGATCTCGTGCTCGAACCCTACGGAGGCTGACATGGGGAAGCTGAAACTCGGCCCGATCGCCGATGACAAGCCGGTCAAGATCACGCTCGAGCTGCCCGCCAGCCTTCACCGCGATCTCACCGCCTACGCGGAGATTCTTGGCCGCGAGGCGGGACAGGCGGCCACCGATCCGGTGCGCCTGATCGTTCCCATGCTGGAGCGGTTCATGGCGACAGATCGCGGTTTTGCGAAGGCGAAGCAGGCGGGTTCATCACCGCGTCCGCCTGCCTGACGGCCCTCCGATCGGTTTGCGACAGTATCCGGGCGAGGCTCAGAAACCTGCGGCAGGCCGGATTGTCGTTCCGGCGCGACCAGATCGCGCTGAACGGCAAGACCTCGCCCATGATCGGGCGATAGACGATACCGGGAATCTGAGCCCCTGTGGTCGCCTCGCTGGTCAGCGTCAGCCCGCGCCCGATGGCTACCATCGACAGCAGGACATCCCGGCCGACATAGTGCGGGTGGATATTCGGATGGTGGCCGAGACCGGCCAGTCGCTGGATCAGATAGTCATAGATCTCCGGCCCTGGCGCCGCATTGCTGACGATGAAGTTTTCGCCCGCGAGATCGTCCCAATGCAGGGTCTGCTTCGTCGCCAGGCGGTGTTCCGTCGGCAGGACGGCGAACACCCTCTCCGACCAAAGCTGTTCTCTCTCGCAATCGGGCCATTCGGACGTGCCGGTGATGAACGCCACATCGAGTTGAAGCTGGCGGACCGCCGCCACATGGACCGACGGATTGCCTTCGATCAGCTCGACCGCCACCCGCGGGTGCTCGTCGTCGAGCGTCTTCATCAACTCGAACAGAAAGCCCGACGCCAGCGATGAGAAGATGCCAACCTTGATGATTCCGTCCTCGGATCGGCCGATCGCGGCGACGTCGTTGAAGCCAAGCTCAATCTGCTGAAGGGCGACGCGGACGCGGCGAAGGAAACGCTGCCCTGCCACCGTGAGCGAAACCCCGCCGGGATGGCGGTGGAACAGGGAAGCGCCGAGCCGATCCTCAAGATCGCGGATGCGCCGGCTCACGGCAGACTCCTGAATGTGCAGAAGGGCGGCCGCCTTGCGAAAACTCCCCTGCTCGGAAGCCGTGACAAAGTATTGGATATGACGCAACCTGAGCATAGCGGGGCCACCTTTCTCCTATTCTGCCGAGCAGAAAGTTACATCACGGCGACTCCCCCACTCCTGAACAAATATAGTTTCAGTCCACGCGACCACCCACCATTGCTATGCTCTCATTCGACAGACTTCTCTATGAACCCGAGGGTATTGGCGTTCTCCACCAGAGTCCTCACTTTGGCGCGATCCAGACCGCCAGGCACATCGGCCTCGATCTCGAGCTTCAACTTCACGCGACTGCCCGGAAGCGTGGTGAGCTGCTCGACGATCGCCTCGACAATCTGATGAATATCCCGCGCCGGCCGCTCCGGTGAGATCATCACGGCGCCGGTGAAGCGCGTCGGATTCTTCTCCGTCGGCTGTGTCGCCGGCCCACTGCCTACATCGCGTCCGCCGGGCGTCGGCGTGCCGCCATCAGGGCTTCCAGGTGCGTCCCCAGGGCCAGGTTGCACCGGCGCGGGACGGTGCGCCTCGGCCTCATTCGGTTTGATGATGACGCTGTCGCTGTCGATGACCACGGGCGCGTTGCCCGCACGTTCGATCGCGAGTCCCAGATAGGTGCCCGTCTTTTCGTCCCACCGCTCGGCATAGGCGAAGGGACCGGGCAGCATGCCGCTGATCGCCGCCTGCACGGCCTTCACCAGGACATCCTGACCTTTCAGACGCGGCAGGTAGATGTAGCGATTGAGATATTCCCGCAGATCCTTGAGCGACAACCGCGGCTTGTCGTTCCAGATGTATTTCTGGAGATCACGATCGAGACGCGACGGCCCCAGCTCGACGAGCAGGCCCTCTTCAGCCACCAGCTTCTTGCTCGCGCGGGCCAGCAACCCGTCCTGCGCCGGAATCTTGCCGGACACCCACTCCCAATCCGCCTGGGCGCTCTCCTGAGCCGGATAGTGCAGATAACACCACGCCTCCTTGAGGCGCGTCTTCATCGTCTCGTTGGCTTCGGCCAGTTTCGTCTTGGCGAGCGCGCTGTCGCTCTGGGTGAGGTTCAGCCGCTCCGTGTCACGGACAATCTCACCCCAGGCAAGGGAGGCGCGCACCGCGTCTTTCAGATGATCGAGCTGACGGCTTTCCGCCGCGATGAACACCAGCATGTTGCGATAGACGCGCGGCGTACTGCCGCGCTGCGTGAGGATGTCCTTCGCCTCGACGAGCGCGTCGGAGCCGTCGCGCCCATTGTGCGGATATTTGACGCCCAGCACGACGGCGCGGACTCCGCCCGCTTCATCGGGGACTTCGGCCGACGAGGCCGGCGCGACCTGCACGGCGTCGAAATGCCCGCGATCGGCGAGCCCGTTAACATATTTGCCGAGTTCCGCGTCGATCGTCACATCGACGAGCGCCGCCTCGATCTGCGCCGCTTTGTCCGCCGCGATGCGGTTGAGGCTCGCGGACATCGAATACCAGTAACGGCCAAGATCGGCGTGCATGAACTTGGCCTGGTTGGTCAGCCGCCGCAGCGCGTCGCCGAAGATCGCCGGACGCTCACCGGGCTGCACGACGCCAAGATTGATCTGCTTGTCGTCGAGGCCGGTATTCTGCTGCTGATGCGTCGGCGCCGTGCCCATGAAGATCGCGCGCGCGACGCGCCGGGTCGCCGAATAACGGTTCAGGTTGGGCGCCGACTGATCGACCTTATACGGGGTGGATGCCGTGCCATCGACGTCGCCGGCGATGATCGATTGCCAGCTCACATCGAGATAGTGGAGCAATTCCGGCTCAACGCGCGGCGAACTCACCGCCACGCTGCCGGGCATAATCATCACCGACGGATCGGCGTTCATCCAAAGCTCGTGAATGGCCTGCGCCATTAAGCGCAGCACGCCGCGCGTGCGCTGGAACTTTTCGAGCGAGCCCCAGCTCGTATAGAGTTGGTCGAACAGCTCGGGATGGATCGGATAAGCCTTCTCCAGCTTGCGCCGATAGTCCTCGTCCGCGCAGCCCTGCGGGAAATCGTTGGCGTTCTCTCGATAGAGCTTGGCGAACTGTTTCAGCGTGTTGTCGCGGTGATGGAACTTGTCGCCGGGAATGTCCTTGAAGAGCCGCCGCCGGACGATCTCATAGCTCTCTTCCTGGCTCGCCGGCCGCCACGAGGATTCCACCCGGCTGAAGGTTTGCTTGAGGCGCGCCAGCGCTTCCTGCCCGCCTTCACCACCCACCTCGATCTGCGAGGCCGGCAAGGAAGCGACCAGCAGCGTGCCGGGGCTGGCCTTGACCGCCTCGGTCAGCGACTGGACGAAGGACAGGTTCGCATCGAACGACCCGGACGGCAGCCCCTCGACCTTGTAGATTTGCCGCAGATAGGCGACCCATTCGTCGATCAGGATCAGGCACGGCGCATACTTCTTGAAAAGCGCCTCAAGCAGGTTCGAGCCCGGCGCGATGCCGCTGGCGTCATTCTCCGCCACCATCGCATAGGCGTCGGCGCCGCCGAGCTGCCAGGCGAGTTCACCCCAGGTCGTGCGGATTTTCCGGTCGCCCTCGGCGTGGAGCACGTCCTGCGGCCCCCGCGACGTGCCGACGAGCACGGCGCGGTTGATGGCCTGCGGCACGCTGAGCCCCTGCTTTTCGAGCAACTGGTCCAGGCCGGAGAGATCCTGCACGGGCGTCGGCCCCGCCATGTGATAGAGCGCCAGCATCGAGTGCGTCTTGCCGCCACCGAAGTTGGTTTGCAGTTCGACGACGGGATCGCCGCCAGCGCCGGACAGCCGCTTCGCGGCCCCGATCAGCAGCGCGCTCAAGCCTTCAGTCAGATAGGTGCGGCTGAAGAACTGGCGCGGGTCGCGGTATTCCGGTGGCGCGCTGCCCGAATGCACCTTGGCGAGGTCGGCCGCGAACTCGGCCTGCTGGAACTCGCCGGTGGCGACATCCTGGTGCGGCTCGACCACCTCGCGCCACGGCAGAAGCCCCGCCACCGTCTCGACCGAGATTTCGAGGCGCTGGGTTTTCCGCCGCTCCTCATTGCGCTGAAGCTCGGTGAACTTCGTGCGCAGGATGGTATCGCGCATCTTGCCGAGCTGTTCGGCCGTCTCACCGGCGCTGATCGCCTCCATTAGCCGGCGCATAGAATCGAGCGCGCGTTCGGCGTCATCGTAGGTGAAAGTCTCATTGTGCGAGAGCTTGTTGCGGACATCGCCCAGTTCATTGACCAGCGAGCGTTCGGCGCGGCCGAGAACCGCCTTGAACGCCTCGCTCCAGAAGCGGTCCATCACATTGAACAGCGCAGCCTGATCCCAGCCGACCTCGCCGTTGCTGTTGGGGCGCAGGCTTGGGAGCTTCTCCAGAACCTGGACCTGCCAGTGCCCCTTGAGCGAGGTTTCGAGCCGCTTTTCGACGAAGGGGATCAGCGCCGAAGGCAGCAGCTCCATCCCTTCAAACACATATTGGCGGGTGCTTTTTGCCACGTTCCGTTCCCCCCTTAAATATCCAGCCGGATCTGACGATCGCCGCTCGTGTCGTGGATAGCCGCCGCTGCCTTCGTCAGCTCGGTCCAGTCGGCGATCAGGGCGTTGTAGGCTGTGGCCTCCTTCGCATCCTTCCGCTTGTTGGCGCTGATGTCGTAGAGGCAGTAGGCGAGATCCTTCACGGCCTCGGCGTGAATGTTGATCTTCTTCAGCAGGACGGCGGTATCGTGGGAAATGCCGTCCTTCTCATGCTGCCGGACGAGGTGCTGAAGGCACTCCCACACTGTCAGGTGGCGGTCGTCTTCCGGGTCCCAATCGTCGTCGAGTTCATCACGCGAGAGAATGCGGACCTTACCGGCAGCGCTTTCGACGATGCCCGCGTGCTTGACACTATCGACGGAAATACCTCGCGCACGGGCAAGGTTGTCGGCGACACCGTAATCCCCCTTGCCGGTCCCGTTCTGCTCGAACCAGGTGATGGCGAACCGCGTGTCCGCGTCGAACTCACCCTGGATGCCGCCAAGATATTCATCGAGTTCCCGATTGATGAGCTGGAGTGCGGTCTTCACGCTCATCGGGCTGTCGTCGGATTCAAGAACGGCCTTGAAGCGCGAGAACACCCCCATGCCGGGGCCGATGGCCGATTGCGGCATATCCGCTGGTGCGATATTGGCGGCCTGAAGTTTGGAGATCGCCGGCGGTAGTTCCCGTTTAAGGGCACGGATGAACTCCGCACGGGTAACACTTTCGGCCGTGGCTTCCTTTTTTCGACAAACGAGCACGACGGAGTTGGCCAAGGCATTGGTCCCCGAGGCGATCATGCGGTTCGCCATTTCCGTGCGTATCGGCCAAGTGCCGACAACGGCGTAGCCAGCCTCGACCACAGCTTGCAGAAAAGTCGCCCAACCAGTTGAGCTGATACCTTCCTGGGCAACCTCGCTCTGCTTGAAAGCATAGTAGATTGTCGCAGGGAACACGTCTGAGGACTGTCGGGCCATGCTTTCTATGGCGACTGTCATACCCTTCAGAAAGAAAGACTCCGCCGCCTCTCTCCCACCATGCCGATAAGGAGTTGCAACAAGTTCATCCGCTTTTGGAGTCGCCAGCAATGAGAAAAGGTCTGGATAAACGTCCCTGAGAGCCTTCCTAAGCCACACGAACAAGAAATCCGATAGATCGGCATATCCAATATTATCGTAGTAAGGCGGATCGCTCGAAATTACTTTTCCCTCGGCGATCCTCTGCGCTTGGGCATTCTCCTGAACCACTGATCCCGTTGAAAGCGATGGAAGAACCGAGACCGACATTGAAACCCAATTAACGCTGGGCTCCCAAGCTCCTGAAGATGAGCAAAAGACATTACCCTCGCCAAAATCCCACGTCATAGGAATGGACTGCCGGGCAAACGTGTTTCTGAGCTGTAGTTTAGTTGAACTTGAATCCCACGTTGCTATCGACGTATGCCGATCTGCAACTTTGTTGACGACCATTCCCAAATACACACTCACCGCTTCCGCGTAAGCCTTTGCGCCGTTGCCGCCATCACGCAGCGGGGTCGGATCGGATGATTGGTCGGAAGCCAATGCGTCGGTCTCGATCCGCGCCCGGGCCTCGTGCACGAGATCGCTGAAGGTGTTCAGAGCTACCAACTGACGGTCAGTGAACAAGTCGCCAAAAGTCGTCAGGCCGTAGTCCACCGTCCAGAAATTGCGGGGATCGTTCGGGAGGCTGGTTTCCGGCTTCCACTCGGGCTTTGCCGAGAAGGCTAACCTTTCGTCTGCCTCCGTGGGCCCGACATAGGCTCGACTGCGGTTTCCCTCGGCGACGATGGCGATCAGCGTCTGCCCCATTTTACCGGCACGCCCATTGCTCTTCACATAGTCGGGGGTGATCGCTGTATCCGACATAATGCAGCGGAAATTCGCACCGCGACCCGCCTTGGTCCCTTCCTTGGCAGCCGCGATCTCAGCCTTGGTGCCGCCATGCCTGATCCGATAGGAAATGGTTTTCGCCTGCTTATCAACGATAGGCTCGACCCAAGCCTCCTTGCCGACCTTGGTGCTGAGCAGGAAGCTCGACGCGATCGGCACCTGCACGTCGGAGAACGCAGGATCGGGGCTGGGCACCGTTCGCGCCCATATCCAGGCAATTACGGTTGCCTTGCCGCCACCATACTCCTTCGGCAAGTCCACCTGCGGGTAGAGACGCCCGATACGCTCCCACGCCTTCTCCCGCATCCACTCACCATAATATTTGACATCTTCAGCAAGTCCCTCGGCATTGCGGTAGAAATGCCGCTCCTTTGCGCCGGGATGGACCGGCTCCTTGTCCTTGAACTTCGGCGGAATCTCGATCATCGCCTTCCCGATCATCACCGCGACCGGGTTCAGGTCTGATCCATAGGCGGGCAGGCCGAGACGCTGCGCCTCCAGTGGGATCGATCCACCGCCCGAGAAGGGGTCATAGACCGGCGGCAGCTCGCCACCGCAGCTCTTGCGGATTTCGGCGCGGGCGCGCTCCAACACCTCCTCGTTAGTCGAGTTCTCCCACTTCACCAATTCCTCGATGATGCCGAACAGGCGCTTGCGCTCGGCCTCCTGAGCTTCGTGTGTGGGAAATTTGCCGGGGTCGCTCGACGGATCATCGACAAGCTGGGCGAAGAGCACGGCCCGGCACGCCGCCAGCGGCCGGCGCGCCCACCACAGATGCAGCGTGGAAGGATGCCCGTGCCGGATCGACTTCTCCCGCGCCGAGGCGGCGTTGATCGCCTCAAGGGGAATCGCAACCTCGATCAATTTCTTCTTGGTGTTATTCGTCGAGGTCATAAACGAGCCTGTAGGTTGCAGGGTGGATGGTCAGTTCGCCACCGTCACGCAATGCGCGCAGGCGGGCACCCGTCATCTCGACGGCATCACCCTCGGGGTTGATGAGAATGAACGAATAGAGGTCCGGCTTCTGGTCGAGCAGACCCCAGACGTCCGCTTCAAGCTGGAGCGGTTCGTGCTCCAAGCAATGGTCCTTTGGATAGTAGTGGCGAAGAATCTCACCACCCGCCGAGCGGCGCTCCCATGGAAAGCGCGCGCCGTTGCCGCGGCCGATCCAGCTCCCGTCCGCATGGAAGAAGCGATCCTCGCCGTCGACCTTGTAGCCCTGGGCCAACGCAAAGCGCGCCATGACGCTCGGGCGCGGGGGCTTCGGCGCGGCGCGCGGCCTGGTCGCAACCTCCGTTTCGATCAGCTCGCGATCTGGCTCTCCCGTGGGAGGCGTGGGTTCGGGGAGCGTCGCGGGCTCGTCCTCCTCCGCCAGGTGGAGATCGTCCGCATCGACCGGCTCGGCGTCGTCGCCCGCGCCTTCAGCAATCTCGTCGCCACCATCGTCATCGCCGGGAGCGGCGGCCGATTGGGCCTCGACGATTGGCGCGGCGACCATTTGCTCAAGCCCCAGAGTGAAGTTTTCCTCGAGATATTCCCGGATGTCCTCGGGCGAGCGCTCGAACGCATAGGCCAGGGCCGCGCGAATATCCGCGCTTAGGCTCCTGCCGATCTCTTCCGGGACCCGCTTCGCCAGCTTGGCCTTGGATAGCGGGCTGACGAACAGCTTGCCGTCGAGCCATAGGATGTCGGTGAGCCGAGCCGTTCCGGCGGGCACACCGTCGAGATAGGGAATGACCTCCAGCTTGGGGGTCTGGACCCAGCTCGTCGCCGCGATCGCTTCCGCCAGCGCCCGCACGCGCTCGGTCTCGGCGGCATCGGCAAGCTCGATCCGCGCGAGTTGGGTTCCGAACGCCGTCAGCCAGGCGCGACGATCTTCGATGCCGGCCAGCAGCGACGGCTGGTTGAAATGCTCCTCGACGAGGTCCGACAAGGCCGGCAACGCCGAGAATGGCGGCGCCTGCACGGTCTCCCCCGACAGCCGCTGAAAATCGGCGGTCTTGCGCTTGACCCATTCGTGCAGATGGCTCCACCGGAACAGGGTCTGCATGCTGAGGCCATAGGCAAGTGTATCGACCGGCGCCCACTCGCCCACGAGGTTCAGCCAGTGCCCGCGCTCCTCCCAGATGCGGATCGGGTATCGGACCAGCAAGGTGCGAACACGCCTGGCGTCGTCGGCCGAGAGCGCCTTCCCCGAGGCCAACGTCCCAAGCCATTGCAGCGCCAGGTCCGCGGAGGGGCGGTCGGCGACGCCGATACGGTGCCACAGGCTGAGGTCGAGCACGGAGGCGCGCACGACCGCCGCGCCAGGAACATCCTCTTCGTCCCCGGCCAGAAAGACGCCGCCGGACGTCGCCCACGTCCCGTCCTGGGCGAGGATCAGCTTCTCTGCCTGGAAGGCGTTCTTGATGTTCTGCGCGTCAGCGGTGGAGCACCCGTCGAGCATCTGATCCAGGCGGCGATACCATTTCTCGACCTCATGCGCCGGGGCCTTGTCGGATTTCGCCAGGGCGCGCAGGCGGTCGAGCAGGCGTCCGGGACCGCTCGGCGTGCTGCGGACACCGAGAAGATCGAGCAGCGGGCGCGTCGTTTCCCGATCGAGCAAGCCATGCACGAAAGGCTCGACGTCGATCAGTGCCTCCGTCTCCGGTGTCCTGCGCACCAGGTCGGCCGGAAGCTGGATCATGTTGCGGATGTCAGGAAGGCAGGGCTTGGCCCGCAACTTCAGCAACCAGTCCGCCAGCAACGGCTCCGAACTGACCGATCGCGTCGATCCGGTGGTCGCCACCTGCAACAGGCGAGCGCTCGACGCCCGCGACCAGTAGGCGTCGCGCTGTTCCAGAATCTTTCCAACCACCTTGGCCCAGATGCCGGGATCGGCCTTCGACAACGCCTCCCAATGCCGCCAGTAATCGGCGGGGAAGTCCCAGTCATCGAGAACGAAGCTCTCCGTGACATAGGCATAGTAGAGCGCCTGGCGTTGGCCGCGCGTCTGCGCCTCCGTCACCGCGCGCTGGCGTCCGTAGAGGCTGGTCCGCTTCTGCGCGAGCGGCGCCATCGTCTGAAGCCCCGAACGGCCCGACGATACCCAGCGCAGCCAATCCTCCCGCGTGCAGGATTTGAAACTCGCCACATAGTCACCGTGAAGGAGCTGCGTCTTTCGGACGGACTCCGGCAGCAACTCCTCGAGCGCGCCATTCTCGTCGAACAACACCCCCTTGCCGATCGGCCGAAGTTTCAGGTCGGCGCAGGCATACCGGAAAGAGTCGCCAATGGTGACGCCCAGCTTGGCCGCGATCTGGGCGAGTTGGACGCACTCCGCGAGCTTCGGCTGGCCGGCCGCGAAATAGTCGGCAGCGACCCGCTCGATCACGGCATTGACGTCGCTCGTTCCTTCGAGGCCGATCTCCTCCAGCACCGCGAAGGCCGCCTCAACCGGGTCGTTGCGGTTCTCTACCTCCGCCTTGTCACGGCGCTGCTCGGCGAGGAACCGGGTCCAGTTCTGGTTTAGGACGATCAGATGGCTGGCGAGAAACTCCCAATCCTCTTCCGACTGAAGCAGCTTCTTCTCGCCGAGCCGAACGATCTCCGACGCCGCGTAGAGCACCTCCTTGCCTTGCACAGGCACGATCCTCAGGCCGTCGGTGTCGTGACACTGCCAACCCGTCACCTCGGGCGCAATATAGGCCCACAGGTTCAACAGGTGCCGCCAGGTCGCGGGCCGCGGCAGATGATTGCTGCGCAGGCGCTCGAGCAAATCGGATTTCGAGAACTCCTCGACCAGACCCCAGTGAACCAGCTTGGTCCGGTTCTTGGCCGAGACATGCTGGCACAGCGCCGGCCGGGATTTGGCGTCGAGCAGCGCCATGGCCTGGTCAGCCGGCCAGATGTCGAAGACAGGCCGCGGCACGGTAATCGCGGCCTTGGCGTCGACCAGCCGTCCCTCTTCGGTCAGAAGCATCGGTCGGTCTTCGATGGCCGCGTCAAACGCCAGTTCGACGATCGCGCCGCACGCCCCTTCGAGCGTGGTCGCCTCGCGGTCGACGTCGGGCAGCAGACCATAGGCGTCCGCCCGATCCCGCGCGCTGGTCTTCGTCTGCTCCAGCCACTCCATCATGGCGCTGGCGGCCAATTCTCCAGCGCGGTTCAGGAGCCAGCGGTTGGTCGGCGATGTCTCCGGGTCCTTGATCTTGAGACGAGCGGGGTCCTGGATGAAGGGCGCGTTGCAGGCGAAAGGTAGCGTCGTTTCCACGCCGGTCGGCAGCACGACATAGAGCCGGCCCTTCGCGCCCAGCACGATCTCCACGCGGCAGGGCGGGAAATCGCCGCTGTCCTCGGCCCCCAGCATCCGCTCCTTGCGGATCTCATCGAGCGCTTCGGCCGGGAAGGCTTCCTCCCCCGACCGCACGAGGAGGAACGGATCATCCGCTTTCTCATCCAAAGCCATCCATTCGCTCTCGGCGATGGGGCCAGGCCCGAGACTTTGCCAATGCACCTCGCTGTCGCCGATCCGCAGGCGACGAATCTTCTTGAAGAACAGCAGCGACACCGGGCTCTTCAGCCACTCGTCGAGGTTCTTCTCGACCTCGCGGCGCAGCAGCGGGTTGGCGATCGCCACTTCGACGCGCGTGGTTGCCGATGTCTGGTGGCGGCTGTCGATCCAGTGCGGCTCGGTGAACCGAGCTCGCTCGAAGGCCACGGCCAGGGTCGGCGTGAACAGCTCGACCCGATCGCCCAGGCTGAACGTGCTCTTGAATCCGATCCCGCGGAACCCGATCGTGTGCAGCGCGCGCTTATTGGAATAGCCGAAGCGGCAGATCGAAGCGAAGTGGGCCTCGATGAAGTCCTCGCCATTGTGCTCGAATACGAAGCGATCGTTCTCGATCGAAACCCGCGCTTCGCTTGCGCCGGCGTCATCGGCGTTCTGGAGCAGCTCGGACAGGATATGACGGGGGCTCTGCACCTGCTTGAAGAGCTGGTGCCAAGGCCCAGCAAGCTCCGGGTCCGCCTCAAGCTGGTCCCAGCGCTTGGTGGCGCGTTCCTGGATCGACCGGAAATAGTCGGGAGGATTGGCGAGGATGGTCTCGATCTGGCGGCCCGCGCTCATAGCGGCACCTCCAGCGTCGACGGCGTGGCGACCAGTTCGGGTCCGCGCGGCGGGGCTGTCTTGCGCCAACCGCCCTTGACGGTCTGGATGGCGGAGATCGGCAACCGTTGCGCGGCCGGCAGCTCGTGCAGATCGCAAACGTGCCAGAACACCGCCCAGTGGCCCTGATTGTCGGACGTATATTGGCCCGTCGTCGGCGGGCGATGCGTCATCCCTTTTGAATGTTTGCCGTTTCCGCTTTCCTCGCAGCCGACATACCAACCCAGCCAGGACACCACAAAACTGAGCTTGGCGGCCACGTCCTCGTGCGACGGATAGATCAGGACCGGCACGCGCGCGCCACCGCGCAGTTCATCGACCTTGCGAAACAGCTCCCACTTCCGCGATCCGAAGGCGACGAAACCCGTGGCGCTGGCGATTGCGCGCCCGGATTGAAGGTGCTCCAGCGGCACGGGGGCCAGGATGGAAAAATCCGAAATACCGGTCATCTCGCCCCCTATGCCGGCTCTTGCGCCCGCTCCAGCAGGCGTCGGAGGTCAAACTGGATCGCGGTTTCGAGGAACGACGGTTCCCGCTCCACCAGAGGGCCGCGCACATAGCGCGGCGCATGGGCGGAACCCGCGGCGACCGAGACGATGGCGAGAATGAACTTATCCGGCTCGTGCAGCGAGGTGATGACCTCCTGCCGCGTGACCATCACGCTGTCGGCGCCGTCGATCCGCCCCTTGACCTCGATGAAGCGCAGATGCCCCGCCTTCGGATCGTGGGAAGCGATGTCGTAGCCGATCTTCTGGTCAGAGACGTCGGCCGGCTCATTGCCCAGCGCCCGCTCGGCCGCCATGACGGCTTCCATCGCCGCCAGCTCGATCGCCCGGCGCGCAGCGGGGTCTTCCGCGAAATGGTCCGGGACGCTTGACGTCTGACGTCCTTCCAACAGGCCCCGCGGGATGACGACCATGCCGCCGCGCACGCGCGGCGGCTGCGATGAGATGAACCGTTCCCGTTCAAGCTGGTCCATGCGGCGCTTCTGCCGATCCGCCAGGTCTTCGGCCCGGCGCTGCGCGTTCTGCCAGTTCACGCGCGTCTTCTTGCCGGCGCGCTCCTCTTCCTTCAGCTCGAAGGCGCGCGAGTCCCAGTAGTTGATCTCTTTCTTCAGCCGGGCGCGAACTTCCTGCTCGACCTTTTCGATCTCGGGCAGGCGCCGCGCCTTGACCTCGGCGACATGGCCTTGCGCCAGTTCGACCGTCGCAAACCGGATCGCGGCCTTTTCCAGATCGGTGGTCAGCCAGCTCTCGTCCAGAAGGTCGCGCACGCTGGCGACCTCCTCCGGTTTGGCGGGGCGCAGATTCAAATGCGGTGCGATGCCAGCGTTGACGGTATTTCCGGTCTTGTCGATCGCGGCGAACTGGAGGCGCTGCGAAATCACATGCGGCTTGCCGGCGCTGGTGACACGTCCGTCCTGGACCGTGTGCTCCAGCAGGAAAATCGCCGACAGCCCATCGCCGGCGTCGGTGTCGTCCACCAGGATCGCGCCCTGCCGCATGATCTGCTCATACTGCTCGCGGATCAGGCTGATCACCGCTTCGAGCAGCGGATGGCCGGGGCAGACGAAGGCGGCGACTGGCTGCTGATTGATCTTGTCCTTCTCGAAGCAGATCCGCTCATACTGGGTCTGAAGCGGGGCGCCGGTCCCGATCTGGCGATCCCGCTCGCGGATACGCACCGGGACATGGGTGATTTCCCAACGCCCTTCCTCGCGGCGCTTGATCCGGCCGCCCAGATGCTGGAACGCCTCGACGAAGAAGCTCTGGATGTGATGCGGCTGTAGGCGCAGCGCCTCGGCACGCTCCATTTCGAGCCGCAGTTCCTCGACCTTCGCCTCCGGCATGGTGTCGTTGGTCAGGGCGCGGCGACGCAGCAGTTCGAGCAGATTTGCCTGGTCGACAGCGCCATCGACCTGCTGGAAGAGACGCGCCTTGACGTCCTCTTGCTCGCCATACTGGATCGCCTCGAACAGCAAGTCCTTGAGCGCCACGCCGTCGAACAATTCGCCGAGCACGTCATAGACACGGCCGCCCAGCGCCTCGCGCGCAGCCTCCAGCTTTTCGAGCAACCGCGCGTAAACCTCGCCCTCGCGCGTATCGGCCGCGACGAGATTCCAGAGGTGGCAAACCTCGGTCTGGCCGATGCGGTGGATGCGGCCGAACCGCTGCTCGATCTTGTTCGGGTTCCACGGCAGATCGTAGTTGACCATGAGATGGCCGCGCTGAAGGTTCACGCCCTCGCCGGCCGCGTCGTTGGCGATCAGGACCAGCATGTCCTTGTCCTGCATGAAGCGCTCGACGACCTTGCGCCGCTCTTCACGCGAAACGCCGCCGTGGATCACCTCCACGGCCTCGGGATTGCCGAGCCGCGCCCGCACCTTGTCGAGCAGGTAGTGCAACGTGTCCTTGGGCTCGGTGAAGATGATCAGCTTGCGGCGATTGCCGGCCGCGTCGACCATCAGATCGTCGTCGAGGATGCGATTGAGCTGGCTCCACTTCGTATCCACGCCCGAGCGCAGCACGCCGAGCGCCATGGTCTCCAGGCCCTTCAGCGTCTCGACTTCCAGGGCGAGTTGCTCGACCGTCTCGGCCGTCGTCGCGCCCGTGGAGATCAGATCCTCAAGCTCGTCGATCTCTTCCTGGCCATATTCCTCGATGTTGCCCAGCATGTCGGCGTTGATCGTCGGTTCGCTCGCGCCGGCCCGTCGGCCCTTGGCCGCAAGGCGCGCTTCGCCCAGCTCGTTCTCCAGCCGCTCGCGGCGGCGCTTGAGGGACTGGTAGATGGCCGCTGGCGATGAGGCGAGACGCCGCTGAAGAATCTGCAAGGCGAAGCCGACATTGTTGCGCTTCTTCCCGTCACCTTCGGCGAAGCGCTGCACGCGGTTCATCTCGGTGCGAACATATTCGGTGACGGCGGTGTAGAGCGCGGCTTCCCCTTCCGAGAGCTGATACTTGACGGTGCGCGCCCGCCGCTCGGGGAAGAGCGGCCGGCCATCGAACTTGAGCAGTTCCTCTTTGGTCAGCCGCCGCATCATGTCTTCGGTGTCGGCATAATGGACGCCATCGCGGAACCGGCCCTCGAACCGATCGCCGTCGAGCAAAGCCATGAAGAGTTGGAAATCCTCTTCCTTGCCGTTGTGCGGCGTCGCCGACATCAACAGCAGGTGCCGGCAGACCTGACCGAGCTTCTGGCCGACCTGATAGCGCCGCGTGTATTTGACCTCGCCGCCGAAATAGGTGGCCGACATGCGATGCGCTTCGTCGCAGATAATCAGATCCCATTCGCGCGCGCTCATGAGCTTCTCCTGAAGCTCCTCGTTGCGCGCCAGCACGTCGAGGCGGACGATCAGCCGATCCCGGTCGCTGAACGGATTGCCCGACCGCGAGTTCTCGATCATGTCGCGGGAGAGGATGTCGAACTCGAGATTGAACTTCTGGCCGAGTTCGTCCTGCCATTGCTCGACCAGGCTGCCCGGCGCGACGACGAGGCAGCGTTCGAGATCGCTGCGGGCAATCAGCTCCTTCATCAGCAACCCGGCCATGATCGTCTTGCCGGCGCCGGGATCGTCGGCGAGGAGGAAGCGAAGCGGCTGCCGTGGCAGCATCTCGCCATAGACCGCCGAAATCTGGTGCGGCAGCGGATCGACCAGACTCGTGTGGATCGCCAGATACGGGTCGAAATAGTGCGCCAGCTTGATGCGGTTGGCTTCCGTCACCAGACGCAGCAACGCGCCGTCGGCGTCGAACGACCATGGCCGTCCGCTCTGCTCGACCTCAAGCCGGTGCTCGTCGTCCCGATAAAGAACGGCCTCGGCCACCGTGCCATTGTGATCGCGAAAAACGACGCTGATCGCCTGATCGCCGATCCAGTCCACCGAGATCACATGCACGGCCTGCGCCGAAGCAATGCCCCGCACGGATGCGCCGTTCTTTATTTCCTCAAGCCTTGCCGCCATTAGCCGGCGCCCCCCGATTCTCTCATAGCTGAAACTCCGCCTTCTCAAGCGCAGCCTCAGTTTCTTTGCGGTTTATCGTTACGATATGCTGCGTATGGGCGCTCTGTTTCGCGGCGTCACCAAGCAAACCCAGACGCTTCAAAACATAGAAGAGCATCGCGTAACGGACCGAGAGCACACCATTTCCCTGATCCAGCCCATAATCCTTGGCGACGACCTTCTTCTGGCTCGCCGTAAGCCCCGGATGCGGGCCGATGATGACATCGAAATAGTTATTCCAGAGCCAGTCCCCCTCGCCGGCTTCCCCAGGCTCGCCCTTCCCACCGACTTCGAGGATGCGCGGCAGCAGGAAGTCCTTGAACTTGTGCTCAAGGTGGCAATAGGCCCGCGCGTGCCAGCGGAACCCGTCATAGCCGAAGGCGTGCGGCGTGATCCGCCGCCAAATGGGGTCCGGCCGCACCTTGTTCATCGACTGGTAGAAGACGTCGATCGAGACGCCCTCGCGGCTGGCGTCGAGAATCCTGCGCAGCACCGCGATGTCGATGTCCCGCCTGGGGGTCAGCGCGACATCGGCGCTGGGAAGCGCCGAGATCCACGAATCGCTCGCGGGCACGGCGCCTTCGGCGACCGAACGAAGCTGCGAGAGATAGATGTAAGGGTCCGGCTCGAGGAAGCGCAGAACGAACTTTTCGGCGGCGACATAGCGCTTGGCGCGGGTGTCATACTCCATGTTTCCCGGCGCGCGCTCCTGATAGAGCGTCAAATCCTTGGACGCCTGCGGCACCGACACGCCGAACGCCTCAACGAG
The DNA here is from genome assembly GCF_029959485.1 of Stenotrophomonas sp. PS02301. NCBI lineage: Bacteria > Pseudomonadati > Pseudomonadota > Gammaproteobacteria > Lysobacterales > Lysobacteraceae > Stenotrophomonas > Stenotrophomonas sp. PS02301. The sequence goes on along the minus strand of NZ_JASCOO010000008.1, from coordinate 68,456 downwards.
GTCGGCCCGGTTGATCGAGCCCTCCCAGAACAGCCGGAACTCGATGAACTCGAGCCGGCGCCCCACCCCCCATTTCAACGCCGTTGCGGCCTCTGCCATTGCTTCCGTCCCGCGTCAGTGAGCATAAAAACTATATGGACAATCCATCGTAGTCCGTGTAATTATTATTCCCATCAGAGGCGCTCGTCAATGGTGATCGGCGCACGGATTGGGAGGCAAGTCATGCCGAAACGCGGTTCCAAGGGCGAAGTCACCAGTAAGCGGGCGGCCAGTGCCGCCGCCAAGGTGTTGCGCAACCCCAACAGCAGCAAGGCCGCGAAGACGGCGGCTGCTTCGGCGCTGACTCAGCGTCCGAACAAGAAGTAGCACCCGAAAGGAGGGCAACCATGGCCGTCGCGAGTCGATCCACCCTAGTCGTTCACGGCCGCCTCGCCATGCGGGAGAGCCGCCTGGCGGCGGGCCGTCACGGTCGCCACGGCCTCCAGATCATGTCCTTCGAGCAGGCCGCCGTCCGGCTGGCGGGCGGCTTCGCCCGCCCTATCGACGACGAGAGCCTGCGCGCGGCCATCCAGGCGGCCTTGCCTGCCACGCCGATGGGGGAGCTGGAGAGCATCAAGGCTCTTCCCGGCATGATCGACGCGGCGGCCGACACGCTCCACAAAGCCTGGCGCGCGGGCATCGATCTTGCTGCATGCGCGGCCGATCATCCGCGTCTCGCCGCCATCGCGCGCCTGGAAGCGGCCGTCGTCGACCAGCTTCCGCCCGGCATGATGCGGCCTCTCGACATCGTCACCGCCGCAACCGCCCGTATCGGTCATGCCCCGGCGGTCCTCGGCCCGTTGGAGATCGTCGGCCTTACCGAACTCTCGCCCTGTTGGCGGCCACTGCTCCAGGCGCTCACCGCCCATATCCCCGTGCGATGGGCGGCCGGCCCGAGGAGCGTTCCCGCATGGCTGGACGGCACCGGCGTCACGGTCGCGCGCGCACCGGCGCATGCGCCGGGAATCAGTGCCGCCAGCGCGGCGACGGCCTATCACGAGGCCATTGAGGCGATGCGCTGGGCGCGCAGCCTGCTCGCCTCGGGCGTCCCGGCTTCGGAGATCGCCATCGCGACCGCCTCGCCCGCCGACTATGACGATCATTTCCTGGCCCTGCGCGCCGACGCCAACATCGACCTTCACTTCGTCCATGGCATCCGCACCGTCGCCACCCGCGAGGGCCAGGCGGCTGCGGCGCTGGCCGACATCGTGGTTCGCGGCCTGTCGCAGTCGCGGCTGCGCCGCCTCGCGGCGCTCTGCCGGGACAGCGGGCCTTTCGAGACCCTGCCCGAAGGCTGGCTGCGGGTGCTGCCGACCGATGCGCCGCTCTCGACGCCGAGCGCCTGGAACCGCCTGCTGGCCCGGCTGACGCCGGAAGACTGGCCCGACGGCGCCGACCATGTTCCGGCGCTGCGCACGGCGGTCGAGACCCTTGTGAAAGGATCGGAGGCCGCCAGCGAGATCGGAGAAGCCTTCCTCAAGGGCCGCGCGCTCGCGATCTGGCGCAAGGCTCTGCTCGCCGGCCCCGCCGCCTCGATCGACGCCACGCTGGAAACCCTGAAGCAGGATGATGGGCTGGAAGCGTGCGTCTCCGTCGCCTGGATGCCGGCCAGCGCGCTCGCGGCGTCGCCCCGCCGCTTCGTGCGGCTCCTCGGGCTCAATTCCTCGCGCTGGCCGCGCGGGATCGCCGAAGACCGGCTGATCCCGGACCATATCATCCCGACTCCGGTGCTCGACCCGCTGCCGGTCAACCTCGCCGACCGCCGCGACTTCGAGACGATCCTCGCCACGACGGCCGACACCGTCGTTCTGTCGCGCGCACGGCGCGACAGCGACGGGCGTCTCCTGGGTCGCAGCCCTCTGCTCGCCGGGCGTGGCGACGAAACCTATCTGCGCCGCAACGCGACGCCGGCGCACGCCTTCAGCGAAACAGACCGCCTCATGGCCCGGCCCCAAGAGTTCGCAGCCGATCCGCAAGCGGTCGGTGCGCAGGGCTGCTGGCGCGATTGGCGGCAGGCCAAGATTACTCCCCATGACGGGCTCGTGCGGGCAGATCATCCGCTCGTTCTCGCCATCCTCGGCCGCACCCAGTCGGCCAGCTCGCTTCGCCGCCTGCTGCGCAATCCGCTCAGCTTCGTGTGGGTCTATGCGTTCGGCTGGCGCGAACCGCAGAGCAGCGCCGAACCGCTCGTGCTCGACGCGCTCGGGATCGGCGATCTCGTCCACATGGTTCTCGACCGCGCCTTGCGCGACCTCGAAGCCGGAGGCGGGCTCGCCGCCGCCGACACGGAGACCGTCGAAGCGGCGGTGGCCCGCGCCGCGCAAGCCGTCGCCGGCGATTGGGAAAGCGAGCGTCCGGTTCCGCCGGCCGTCATCTGGAGCCGCACGATCGACGACGCCCGCGTGATGGCGGGCCGCGCCTTGTCCTATGGTGATGATGTCCTGCCGGGCGCACGCTCCTACGGAGAGGTGCCCTTCGGCGGCTTGGAGCCGAAATCCGACGCGGAAACGCCCTGGGATGCGAGCGCGCCGGTCACGATTCCCGACACGGGCTTCAACATCGCCGGCTATATCGACCGGCTCGACATCTCGGGCGACGGCAAGCGCGCCCTCGTGCGGGACTATAAGACCGGACGGCCGCCGCGCGGCGACATCCGCCTCAATGGCGGACGAGAGCTTCAGCGCTGTCTCTATGCCTTCGCGGTGAAGGCGCTCCTCGGCGACGATGTCGCCATCAGCGCCTCGCTGCTCTATCCGCGCGAGCCCGTCGATCTCCAGCTCGACGATCCCGAGGCCGTGCTCGAGGAGATTACGGGCTATCTGCGCGCGGCACGGTCGAGTCTCGCCGGAGGCGCGGCCCTGCCTGGCCCGGATACCGGCGGCGACTATGACGACCTCGCCTTCGCCCTGCCGGCCAACGCCAGCGCCACCTATTGCAAACGCAAAATGCCGGCCGCCACGGAGCGGCTTGGCGAAGTCGCTCAGGTCTGGGAGGCGGAATGATGAGCAGCGTGTCCAAGGTGCTGAAGGACGACGGCGCGCGCCGCGATGCGATCAGCCTCCATGATCACTCGATCCTGGTCGAGGCCGGCGCGGGCTCAGGCAAGACCGCCGTCATGGCCGGCCGCATCGCCGCCATGCTGGCCGAAGGCGTCGCGCCGCGCTCCATCGCCGCCGTCACCTTCACCGAACTCGCCGCGAGCGAGTTGCTGTCGCGTGTCCGCGAGTTCGTCGCCGATCTCTCGGCCGGCACGATCGCGACCGAGCTGCGCGTGGCGCTGCCCGATGGGCTGTCCCAAGCCCATCGCGACAATCTCGCCGCCGCCAGCGCCGCGATCGACGAAATCACCTGCTCGACCATCCACGGCTTCTGCCAGCGCCTAATCAAGCCCTATCCGGCGGAGGCCGACATCGATCCCGGCGCCGGCGTCATGGATCGCAACCAGGCCGACCTCACCTTCCTTGAGATTGTCGATGGCTGGCTGCGCGAACGCCTGTCCGGCGGTCAGGGCGGTATCCTGGCCGAGATGGTGCTGCACAGCCCCGGCGAGACCGTGGCGCTCATCCACAAGATCGCCGAGAATCTGCGCCGTCGCCCCACGCTCACGGCCCCGCCCGTCTCTCCGCTTGGCGGCCACCTCACGGCGTTCCGGCAGGCCACGGCGGATTTCGCGAACTTCATGGATGGCACGGCGGCGGCCGAGCCGGAAACGGTGACGATCGTCGAGCAGCTGGCCGAAATGGCGACCGCCGTGGCGAACGGTCCCGATCCCGCGACGCCCGCGGGCCTCGTTCGGCTCCTGACCGCGCGGCCCCACCCGGATCTTTGCACCAAGACCGGCGCCTTCGCCTCCTACCGCAAGAAGGGCAAATGGGCCGCCACGGCCAAACAGGCCGGTCTCTCCAAGGCCGATAGCGACCGGCTGAACGACGCAGCCGAGACCCACTACACCGCCTGTTGCGACGCTTGGGTCGCGTTGGCGCAGGCCGTCGCCGGCCATGCCCTGGCCGCGCTGATCGACGAAGCGCGTCCGATCCTGCAACGCTATCGCGACCACAAGCGCGCCAGCGCCCAGCTCGATTTCGACGATCTGATTTTCGCCGCGCGCGACTTGCTGCGCGACCACGACGCCGTGCGCCAGGCGCTGGGACAGCGTTTCGCCCATGTCCTCGTCGACGAGTTTCAGGACACCGATCCGCTGCAAACCGAAATCTTCTGGCGGCTATGCGGCGAGCCGGTCGATGGCGATGACGACTGGACCCGCTTCCAAATCCGGCCGGGCGCGCTCTTCCTGGTCGGCGACCCCAAGCAGGCGATCTATCGCTTCCGGGGCGCCGACGTCGGCGCCTATGTGCAGGCGCGCGACGCCTTCCGCGCCCAGGACCCCGGCGGCCTTCTCTCGATCTCCACCAACTTCCGCTCCTGCGCCTCGATCCTCACCTTCGTCAACGAGCGCTTCGAGGCCGTGCTCTCGGCCGATGGCCAGCCGGGCTTCACCGCTCTCGACCCGTTCCATGACGATCGGGGCGGCCTGTGCGTGGCGGCTCTCGACATCGCCGTGGCCGACGAAAACGGCAAGGCCAGCGCCGAACAGCAGCGCGACGCCGAAGCCGACGCCATCGCCGAGCTGTGCGCCCGGCTGATCGAAAGCCACCCCATCATCGACCGTCGCAGCGGCGCCGAGCGCCCCTGCCAGCCGGGCGACATCGCCTTGCTGGCGCCAACCGGCGCGGAGCTGTGGCGCTATGAGGAAGCCTTGGAACGCCGCGGCATCCCCGTGGCGACCCAAGCCGGCAAGGGACTGTTCCGCCGCCAGGAGGTGCAGGATCTGATCGCGCTGACCCGCGTTCTGGCCGACCGCCGCGACACGCTCGCGCTCGGCGCGCTGCTGCGCGGGCCTCTGGTCGGACTCACCGAAGAAGACCTGCTGAACATCATCTGGGGACTTCCGCGCTCGGAGGAACAGCCGGATCGGATTCCGCGCCTGGATCTCAGCATCGACCCTGCCGTCATCGCGCACCCACTCGCGCGCGACGTCATCGAGCGGCTGCAATCGCTCTCCCGGCGCGGCAACAGCACGACCCCGCACGAGCTGCTCTCGCAGGCCGTGGACGTGTTGCGCGTCCGTCCGCTCCTCCTCGAGCGCCATCGTGGCCAGGCCGAGCGCGTGCTCGCCAATCTCGATCTCTATCTCAGCCTGTCGACCGGCTACGCCGTGCGCGGTTTGCGCGCCTTCGCCGAGGCGATGACAGCGGCGTGGTCCGACGAGGCCCGCGCCGTCGAGGGACGGCCCGACGCCCAGGAGGAAGCGGTCGCGCTCTTCACCATGCACGCGGCCAAGGGGCTGGAATGGCCGATCGTCATTCCGGTCAACACCATGACCGGCGTCATGGCGCCCGACAGCGCCGTGATCGACCGCCAGACCGAGACCTTCTATTGCCCGGTCCTGGGCGTCGTGCCCGAGGGCTACGAAACCGCGCGCCAGGCGGAAAAGGAGGAGCTGGACCGCGAACGCATCCGACTCTGGTATGTCGCAGCCACCCGCGCCCGCGAACTCCTCGTCTTGCCCCGGCTCGACGCCACGCCGTCGAAATCGGCCTGGATCGGTCTCGTCGATCTGTCGCTCGCCGACCTGCCCGCCCTGGACGTCTCTCACTTGCCTGCCGGTCTCACGACCGCAGGTGCGGGCGCGGGCAACACCCAGACGCGCGCGAGCTTCGCCGCCGAAGCCGAAGCCATCGCGGCCGCGCAGACGCGGTTGACCTGGCTCGCGCCCAGCCGTGACGAAAACGCCACCGGGACCGTGCTGCGGGAAGAAGAAGCCGCGCTCTGGACGGGATCGGCCGACGATCAGCCCCCCGAGCTGGAAGCCGCCGTCCTCGTGCAGGGGGGCCGCGAGCGCGGGCTGATCCTCCACAAGCTCATGGAAGAGGTGCTGACCGGCGAAATCCCCGAAGCGGAAGCCGCCCTGACCGAACGGGCTGGCCACCTCATCCGAGCCCTCGGGCAGTCTCCGGTCGCCGACCCGGCCACGGGGCTGTCGGCGCAGGAACTGGCGGCCTGTGTGGTCCGGACCCTGGCTCTGCCTGACATCGCGGCCCTACGGCCGGGTCTTCTGGCCGAATTTCCCGTCTATTCCGCACAGGCGGCCGACGGCGTGGAAACCGCAACGGCCGGGATCGCCGATGCCCTGACCCTGACGGCCGAGGGCCGCCCCGCCGTCGTCGTGGACTGGAAAAGCGATGTGACGCCGGCAACGGGAACGCTCGATCACTATCGCGCGCAGGTGCGGGCCTATCTCGACATGACCGGCGCCGAGCGCGGACTGATCGTGCTGATGACCTCCGGCGCCGTCATTCCCGTCCTGCCGACGAAGCCGACCGAAAGCGAGGCGGCCTGAGTCCATGTCGTCTCTTGCCTGGATCGATTTCGATGAAGCCGAGCGGCAGCGCGCGCAGCGCATCATGGCGCTCTTTCAGGAGCGCGAGACCCGCGACGAGCTGGGGCTGGGGGCGATCCGGGATTCCATCGCCGATCACCTCTTTCCGGGCACGAGCACGATCCAGACGCGCCTGCGATACATGCTGTTCATTCCCTGGCTCTATCGGGCGCTGGAAAAGCGCGAAGTCCCCGAAGCGCAGCTCCGCACCGAGGCGCGCGACACCGAAATCCGGCTTGCCGACGCCCTGAAAGCCGGCGGTGAGTCCAACGGCATCATCGGCCGGGATGCAGGACCACGGCTCCAGCGGTTGCCGAGTTCCGTCTATTGGGCTGGCCTGGGCGCGTGGGGCATCCGGGTCTTTCCGGGCTCGCTCGACAGTCTGTTCGTCGCCTTGCGGGGCCGTGGCCGGTCGCGCGGCGCATCCAGCGGCGAAGACGCTCTGGCCGGCGCCCAGACGCCCGCCGTCTGGAATCCGGCCTTGCCCCAGATGCCCGGCGACCTGCTTGAGCACGCCGTCTTCCGCCTGACCACCGACGAGGCGCAATTCCTCATCGACCGCCTGATCGCCAGCCAGCCCACCGCACTGCTCACGATGCTGGCGCGCGAAGGCATCGACGCGGACTGCGACTATATCTGGACGCACCCCCATCTGTCGGCGTTTCCATCCGCAGCGCGCCGCCTCGTCCAGCATGGGGAAATCTTCTCCCATGTGATGCACGGCGCCGCGCTGCTCTATAACCTCGCGCTCAGCGAGCTGCGCCAGCGCGACGACTGGATCGAGGACTATCGCGCTCGGCTTGAAGCCTGGAGCGACGAACTCGATACCGGCGCCGTCCGCGCGTGGTCGCTCGATGATTTCTGGAATGTCGTGGAGCACCCGGCGCACGCCGTCCGACCGGCCGCCAAGCGGTTCGTGAGCGAGTGGCGCGATCTGGTTCTAGCCGGGACGGAGCAGGTAATCTCGGCGCCCGCGGCGCAGCGGCTCGTCGAGGAGCGCGAACGCCGGCTCAAGACCAGCCAGTCCCGCTACGCCAATCACGCCGTCCGCGACCGCTGGACCGGCGCATCGGGCGCCGACCGCCTCAGCTTCCGCTGGGCGCAGGCCAAATCCCACCTGCGGGATCTCGCCCATGCTGAATAGGCGCAGCCTCGATCCCGAACAGCGAACGCTCTACGGCGCCAATCTTCAGCCGCCGGCGGGCTATGTCTTCGACGCGGCGGTCGCCACGACCTTCTCGCTCGACTTCGAGACCGCGCTCGCCGTGCCGGTCAGTCTGGCGCTCTTCGCCGCCGAGAACCGCGACGAAATTCTCTCTCATCCTCTGGCGCTACTGGAAGGCGCCGAGCGCATCGCCGGCCGCCTCGTCGTCTTCACCGACGCCGGCCATATCCAGGCGAGCGCCCGGCCGCATTCCCGCCTTTGCTCGCTGCTCGAACGCATCATCGTCGAGGTCGCCGCCCCTCAAGGCGGGGCTTTCCATCCCAAGATGTGGGCGCTGCGCTTCACGCCATTGCGGCCCGAAGACCCCGCCCGCCTGCGTCTGCTCGTTCTCTCCAGAAACCTGACGCGCGATCGCTCATGGGACATCGCCGCCACCCTCGACGGCGTGATCACCAAGCAGCCCAAAGCCGTCAATCGCCCGGTCGCCGACTTCCTTCGCCAGCTCCCCGACCTCGCGACCGTCGGCGTTCCCGACGGAACGAAGACGCTTGTCGATGACCTGGCCGAAGACATGCGCCGCGCCGAATGGAGCCTGCCCGAACCGTTCCAGAGCGTCTCCTTCGCCGTTAACGGCCTCGGCGGAAAGCCATGGCGCCCGGAACCCTGCGTTCGGCTGGGCGTGGTGTCGCCCTTCTGCGACGATCAAACCTTGTCGATGCTCGCCGGCCTGGCCAGCGCCGAAAAGCCCATCTTCATCGGGCGATCCGACGAACTCGCCCAGGTGCCCGGCGCCACGCTCGATGGCTTTGCCCGCGTGGCCGTGCTCGAGGAAATGGCGGCCACGGAAGATGGCGAGGAGGAGGACGCAGCGGCCCTACAAGGGCTCCATGCCAAGGCGTTCATCGCCGAACGCGGCTGGGACACCGCGATCACGGTCGGCTCGGGAAACGCCACGCGGCCGGCGCTGCTGACCGGCAGCAATGTCGAGATCTTCACCACCCTGACCGGGAAGCGATCACGGGTCGGCAGCGTCGAGGAAATCCTCGGCGACAAGGGGTTTGGCCGGCTGACGCGGCCGTTCGTCCGCGACGAGACGGGAGCCGCCGATGCCGCGCAACGAGCCGCCGAGGCTCGTTTGGATCGGGCACGGCGCGAGATTTGCCGCAGCGGCCTCACGCTCCGTTGCGAGCGCGGCGAGCACGCCGCCGATGGCGCGCCGGTCTGGCGGGTCTGGCTGATCCCGTCCAAACCGCTGCCCCTTACCGGGCTCGGTGCGCTGCGAGTTTGGCCGATCACGCGGGGCGAAGGACATGCGCGCGATCTGCTGGAGCCGCTCCGGCAGGGACAGCCCGCCGACCTTGGCGCAATGCCCTTGGTCGACCTTACCCGGTTCCTCGCCTGTCACCTGACGGACGAGACGGAAGACGTCTCGATCCTGTTCAGCACCGGGCTCATGATGGAGGGGCTGCCCGCAGAGCGCCACGCCGCCATCCTGCGCTGGGTGATCGACAGCAAGGACGCCTTCTTCCGCTATCTCCGCCTGCTCCTCTCCGAATTAGGCGATCCCTTCGCCGCCGCCCTCGCGGCGCAGGACGGGTCAGGTCAGGGCGCTTGGCGCGCGGCAAGCGACGACGCGCCCATCCTCGAGGAGATGGTTCGGGCCTTCTGCCGGGGCGGAGACCAGCTTCGCGCCATCGAACGGCTGATCGCACGCTTGGAAACCGGCGACGGTGACGATACCGATCCGATTCCGGCCGAGTTCCGCGCACTCTGGAATACATTCCGAATTGCGCTCGCCACGCAGGATGCCGCGCATGCCGAATGAACGGTTTCGCGCCGACGCGGCGCTCGCTCCCCTCAAGGTCTTTCAGCGGCGCACCGTCGACTACGTCTTCGATCGGCTCTACGGCCAGGACGATCCTGTCCGCCAGTTCCTGGTCGCCGACGAAGTCGGCCTCGGCAAGACGATGGTGGCGCGCGGGGTCATCGCCCGCATGATCGAACACCTGTGGGACAGCACCAAGCGGATCGACATCCTCTACATCTGCTCGAACCAGGCGATCGCCGCCCAGAACCTCAACCGGCTGAACGTCCTCGGGCGGCGCGAGCTGGCCCTGCCGACCCGCATGACGCTCGTTCCCCTGCAACTGCGCGACCAGGCGGGCCTCGACGCCAACAGGGTGAACTTCATCAGCCTGACGCCGGGCACGACCTTCGATCTGCGCTCCGCGACGGGCGTGACGCAGGAGCGCGCCTTGCTGTTCCATCTCCTGCGCGACCTCGTTACGCGCCCGCGCGGCCTGCACAATCTGTTGCAGGTCACGGCCGGCGTCGAGGGTTGGAACCGCGCCGTGGACAACCTCACCCTCGAAGGCGTCGACAAGCGCATCATCGAGCATTTCCGCCGCGACGTGCAGGCGGATCGCGACATCTTCGAGGAACTCGAACGGATTTGCGAACTCTTCCCGCGCCGCCGGGACACCTATCCCGCAGAAATGACACAGCCCCGCAACAGCCTGGTCGCCCGGCTCCGCGCCAAGCTGTCCCACGCCTGCGTGGATGCGCTGCAACCCGACCTCATCATCATGGACGAGTTCCAGCGGTTTCGGGATCTGCTGCATGGCGACAGCGACGCGGCGATCCTCGCGCGCGAACTGTTCGACTACTCGGGAGGCGACGGGCACGCCGCCCGCACCTTGCTGCTCTCCGCCACACCCTACCGAATGCTCACGCTCGCCGGCGACGAGCCCGACGAAGGCGACCACTATCAGGACTTCCTTGAGACTCTGAGTTTCCTCTACGGCCGGGAAAAGGGGCCGGAGGTGGCAGCCACGCTGGCGCGTGAAATGCGCGCCTTCCGCGGCCTCTTGCATGCCCTGCCACAGTCACATGCCTCAGCGGTCGAGACCCGCCAGACCATCGAACGGCGCCTGCGCCGTGTGATCGCCCGAACCGAGCGGGTCGCATCCACGGTCGAGCGCGACTCCATGATGAGCGAGCCTCCCATCACGGTCTCGATCGCGCCCGCCGACCTCGCGCAGGCATCCGCCGTTTCTCAGGTGGCGCGCACGCTCGATGCGCCGGAAATCATCGAATACTGGAAGTCTTCGCCCTATCTGCTCAATTTTATGCGCCACTACAGCCTGAAGCGGCTGCTGGAAGACCAGATCGACGCGCCTTCGGCCGTGCTCCGCACCGCAATCCAGGCGGCTCGACCGGCCATGCTCGATCACGACGCCATCGACACCTATGCGCCGCTTGACCCGGCTAACGGTCGCATGCGCGCGATCATGGACGACATCTTCGGCCAGCATCTGGAACAGAACCTCTGGATACCCGCCGCCATGCCCTATTACGGCGAGGCGCGAGCCGGGGCGCCGCTGACCAAGGCGCTGATATTTTCGTCCTGGTCCATGGTGCCCGATGCGATCGCAGCCCTGCTGTCCTACGAAGCCGAACGGCGCATGGGCGTCGGCGAATCCGGCCGGCGCTATTTCGAGCAGCATCGCCTGCGTCCCTTGCAGTTCCGGCAGGATCATGGCCGGCTCGCGGGTCTGCGCGCGCTGCTGCTGATCTATCCCTCGCCGGCGCTGGCCGAGCTGGCCGATCCGCTGGCGGTGTTCAGCGAGACGGGGGTCGCCTTGTCGCTGGAGGGAATGCGCTCCGCTGTGGGCGACCGCCTCAAGCCCGCCCTCGGTGCTTTGAAGGAAGGCGCGGTGTCGCATCAGGACGCGCACAGCGCCGAGTGGGCCGCCCCAGCCGTGATCGATGACCTGCTGGGCGCGCGATCCCGCGCCTGGCTGGAAGCGACCCACGGCATGCGCGCCCTGGCGAGCGAAGACGCCTTCCACGATCATATCACCGAACTGGCGGCAGCGGTGAAGACGCACGACATCGGCGCTTTGTCCGACGATCTTTCGGACCTGCTGGTTGACGTCGCGCTCGGCAGTCCGGCCGTCTGCGCGCTTCGCGCCCTCAAGCGGATCGCGCCCGAGCTGGCGTGGGATGACCCACGCTTGCTCAGCGCCGCCGCTGAAGTCGCCTGGTCGTTCCGGGCGCTGTTCAATCAGCATGACGCGGTCGCCTTGCTGAGACGGGATACCGACGATCACTACTGGCGCCGCGTGCTGGCCTATTGCGCCCAGCACAACCTACAGGCCGTCCTGGACGAATACGCACATTACCTCGTCGATGCCGAAGGTCTCGGCGCCTACCCAGCCTACGACCGCGCAATCGGTGTCGCTCGCGCCATGGCCCAGGCCCTCGCTATCCGCCCGTCGCAGATCGACGTCGATGACGTGCAAGTCGATGGAGAGTCCCTCGCCATCAGCAAGTTCCAGATGCGCGGACGCTTCGCGATGCGGCTCGCCGACTACAAGGACGAAGACGGCGCCGTCGCGCGGCTCGGAGGCGTGCGTGACGCCTTCAACTCACCGTTCCGGCCGTTCGTTCTCGCCACCACGTCAGTCGGCCAGGAAGGGCTGGACTTCCATCCCTATTGCTATCGCGTCTATCACTGGAACTTGCCGGGCAACCCGGTGGACCTCGAGCAGCGCGAAGGCCGCGTCCACCGCTTCAAGGGCCATGCCGTGCGCCTCAATCTGGCCGAACGCCAGGCCGCGGTCGTCAGGGGCCGTGGGCAGGCTCCTGACGATCCGTGGAAGCTGATGTTCGAGCACGCGCGATCCGAGGCGGCGGTCGACACCGATCTCATCCCCTATTGGATCTACGAAGGTTCCGTGCGCGTCGAACGGCGCGTGCCGATGCTGCCGTTCAGTCGGGAAGTCACGCGACTCGCCTGGCTCAAACGCAGCCTCACGGTCTATCGACTGGCCTTCGGTCAACCGCGGCAGGACGATCTGCTCGACTACCTGCAAACCCTGGCCGGCGACGGCATGGACTCCAACCTGCTTACAGACCTGCAAATTCGGCTTGAGCCAGAGGTGTTCGACAGGTCAGCGTGATGACCTCACCGCGCCTGGCTCCAAATGCCCTTTGCGAGCGGGAAGACCACTCCGCATCCCCGCCTATTTATATCCCCCACCATCCGCCTTCCCTACGCCTGACGATTGATACTTCCCTGGCCACTTCCGCGCGCTCATGTTCGGTCGTGCAGGAGCGTGCGCCATCGAGGCTCGGCCAGCGTGTCGGTGCCTCTGAATGACCAACGCATTGCGAAATGCGTCTCGCGCTCGACCATCAACGATTATCAGCGGCAGGTCTCCTGCCGAAGGAGGGCGTATGTCAGAGACCACATTCCTCACGCCGGAAGAGGTGGCCGAACGCTATCGTGGCAGCGTTTCGGTCGGCACCCTTCGGAACTGGCGTGCGATGAAGATCGGGCCGTCGTTCGTAAAAATCGGCAAAGCGGTGCTCTACCGGATCGACGAGCTTGAGGCGTGGGACGACAGGAATCGTGTGCAGTGCCGCGCCCCGAAGCGAATTGAGCAAAGCGCCATGGATCGAGCTTGATCGCTCAGCACAAATGGCGGGCGCGCCGGTTGGCGCTCCCGACGCGCCCGCCCGCCTTCGGTTCATGCGAGGCGAACCGCCCCTCATGCGGCTGGACCATATGACGGCCAGCCTGGTGGGCCTCATGCGGGTTCGCCGCCATTCCCACCGCCATGCTTGATCCGCCCCACGGTGCGGCTTCTCCTATGGTCCCCGCGCTTATCGGGTCCGGGTCCCCATATCTGACTCAGTCGCTCGGCGTTTCCGCAATCGGGCCGAGCGTGTCGATCTCGGCGATCTTCTGAACCCACATTCCCCAAGTAAATCGCTGATTTTGCTGTCAGGATCTCAATATTTCCGATATAAATCATGGTGTTGATGGCCGTGAGGGGCGCGTTTGATGGATCACCCAGAGGGTGCGGGTTCGAAGCGGGCAGATCGGGTCGAGTTCGACCGCCGGGTGCATGTGGAGTTCCGAGGTGCGCAGCTCAGTTCCGACGGCGGCCTGCTGGTGATGCGCGAGCTGGATGACGCGCTCGGGCTGTCCGATCTGGCGGCAAAAGCATTGCGCGACACCCGGCGCGGCAAGAACACGGTCCACCGGCTTGACGGGTTGTTCCGGCAATCGGTGTTCGGGCGACTGGCCGGATACGAGGATGTGAACGACGCCGACCGCCTGGCCCTCGATCCGGTGATGCGCCAGGTCGTGGGTGGAAGGGCTGTCGATGCGCAAGCGGCCTCGGCCTCGCAGATGGGACGGTTCGAGACCGAGACACTGGCACAGCCCGAGAACCGTGCCGCGCTGGCCGACCTGAATGGCCAATGGATCGACCGGTTCCATGACCGTAACGGGCTGAAGTACATCGTTCTGGACATGGACAGTTCGGTCAGCCCCACCCATGGCGATCAGGAGGGCGCGGCCTGGAACGGGCATTTCGACTGCACCTGCTATCACCCGAACTTTTTGTTCAACCAGTTCGGCATGCTGGAGCGCTGCGCCTTGCGCCATGGCAACGTCCACAGCGCCGATGGCTGGCGGGACGTTCTCGACCCCGTCATCGCCCGCTACGCGGAGCGCGACCTTTGCGGCCGGTTCTTCCGGGCTGACGCCGCCTACGCGATCCCCGCGATCTATGAGCGGCTGGAAGAAGCCCGATTCTTCTACGCCATCCGGCTGCCTGCGAACAACGTCCTGCGCGAGAAGATCGCGCATCGGCTGACGCGCCCTGTCGGGCGACCTTCGCTGACCAAGGTCAAGCGCTTCTACGAAGACTTCGAGTATCAGGCGGCATCCTGGGACAAGGAACGCCGGGTGATCGCCAAGATCGAATGGCATCCGGGCGAACTGTTCCCGCGTGTCGGCTTCATCGTCACCAACCTGCCGATGGAGCCCGACTGGGTGGTGCGGTTCTATAACCAGCGCGGCACCGCCGAGCAGCACATCAAGGAAGGTAAATATGCCTTCCACTGGACGCGGCTGTCATGCCGGAAGTTCCGCGACAATGAGGTGCGACTGCAACTGCATGCGCTGGCCTACAACCTGGCCATCTTCTTGCGCTGCATCGAGTTGCCCGAGACGATGGCCGACTGGTCGTTGACCAGCCTGCAACTGAAGCTGATCAAGATCGGGGCACGTGTCGTCCGCCATGCCCGCGCCATCACCTTCCAGCTGGCCGAGGTGGCCGTCACCGGTCCGATGGTCCGCGCCATCCTCGCCGCCATCCGCCGATTGCGAGCGCCTCCGCTATGCGCATGACCGCCATCCACGCCCAAACTGAACGAAAACGGCAGGATGGGTCTGTCCGCTGCGCTGAAAAACACCGCCACCAGGGCACAACACGGCGGCTTCGCGGGCCGATCTGCCCTGTCTCAGCGCCTTGCGCGCCCGACGACGCCGCTCGGGACGGAAAATGATTGTCCTGCGGTCGGATTCAGGCGAAACTCACGTCAGACGGCATGCCACTTGGGGAATGTATGTTCAAAGGCGAGCAGTACAGTGAGGACTTCACCAAGCTCAATCCGCTCAAAGCCGTACCCTGCCTCGAGCTCGACGACGGCGCGGTCATATCTGAGGCTGTTGCGATTGCCCGTTACTTCGAGGCTACGCAGCCTGAGCCGTCTTTGCTTGGCAAAACACCGAAAGACCAGGCTTTGGTCGCGATGTGGCAACGGCGGGTCGAAGAAGGCCTGATCGGGGCGGCCACGACCTTTTTCCATCACGCCACTGACGGTTTGGGCGAGGCGGATCGCTATCGCAATAAAGAATGGGGCGAGGCGAACAAACCTCGCGTTGAAGAGACCATGCGCTGGTTGGACCAAGAGCTGGAGGGACGGGACTTCGTCGCTGGCGACACGTTCACCTTTGCCGACATTACGGCGCTCTGCGGTGTCGATTTTGCGGGTCTGTTTGGCATTTCGATCCCGGCTGACTGCACGCGTCTCGCGGCGTGGCACGCGCGCGTCTCTGAACGTCCGAGCGCCAAGGCCTGAAACTGATCAAGGAGAAATAACATGAACGATTCACAACAAAAGAAATCTGCGATCATTGCCGGTATGGCGCCGGGCTTTGGAGCAGCGATTGCAAAGACGCTGATCGCGGATGGCTACAACGTGTACGGCCTATCCCGGAAAAGCAGCCTTGAGGGAGAAGACCTCGGCGCGTCTTACACCCACCTGCCTTGCGACTTGAGCGATCAGGCGCGTGTCGAAAAGGCGATTGAGCTGATTGACGGGCAGGATGGCCCTGCAACGGTGCTGATCTACAACGCGATGCAGCTCATCCCGAAACCCTTTCTGGAACTGACACCAGAGGAGTTCCAGGCGTCTTGGGTGTCGACCTGCTTCGGTGCAATGATCACGGCGCGGGCCGTGCTGCCCGGCATGGTTTCTGCAGGTAGCGGCACAGTGATCTTCACCGGCGCAACAGCGGCTCTCAAAGGCAATCCGCGCTTTGCAGCCTTCGCATCAGCGAAGTTCGCGCTGCGTGGCCTGGCACAGTCCCTTGCCCGCGAATTTGGCCCGCAAGGGATTCACGTCGTGCATTCCGTGCTCGATGGCATCATCTGGGGACCCCAAGCCCAGGAACGCTTCAACATCAAGGAAGAAGATTGTCTCGACGCTGACGCGATCGCGACGGCCTATCTGCAGCTGGTCAATCAATCCCCCAAAGCCTGGACACATGAATTCGACATGCGCCCTGCGACTGAGAAATTCTGAGGACTTCATCATGACGTACAGTGTACCAGAGAGTGTAAACACTGATCTTTCTCAACCGGCCATCGTTCATTCTGCTGAACAAGAGTGGTCGCCTTCTCCGACAGCCGGGGTTGACCGCCGTTTTCTGGAACGCGACGGGGCCGAAGTTGCCCGGGCAAGCTCGGTGGTCCGCTATGCGCCGGGAAGTGCGTTTCCGGAACACACCCATGACATGGGCGAAGAATATCTGGTTCTTGAAGGCGTGTTTTCTGATGGCGACGGAGATTTCCGCACCGGGTGTTACGTGCGCAACCCTCCGGGCAGCAAGCACGCGCCCTTCACGAAGGATGGATGCACAATTTTTGTGAAGCTGCGCCAGTTCCAAGAAGATGATCGCCAGACCGTCCACAAGCATATTGATGACCTCGCATATGAGCCAACCGGAACGGACGGTCTGACCCGCGCGCAGCTCCATCGGGATGCGTCCGAGACGGTCGTTTCAGAGAGGCTTGCGCCAGGAACCAATTGGGCTGACCGCGGCGATCTTTCCGGCGAAGAGATTTTCGTCATCGAAGGGGAGCTGCTTTACGGCGACACCCTATGCGGCGCGGGCACATGGCTGCGGTTCCCGGCTGGGGAAGAATTGCCCATCCAATCCCCGTCAGGCTGTCGCATCTGGGCCAAGCGGGGCCACTTGGGGCATCTCACCTGATCGGCCGAATAACACGCCGCCCTGAAAGCGGGTTGCTAGAGCGACCCGCATTTCAGGCTGATCTCGTCATCGAAAGGAAACAATAATGACTGAAATCCACTGGATGGCCGCAACTGGCCTCATGACCGCCCTGTTTTGGATGGTCTATGTCTTGAACCGCTTTGCCGTAATCGGGATACCAGCATCGCTGGGAAATCCGAACCCTGAGCATAAGCCCTTGTCGGACTGGGCGCAGCGCGCGACGGCGGCCCATCAAAACGCGATGGAAAACTTTCCGATCTTCGCGGCTCTGGTGTTGGGAGTCGTCGCCCTGAATTTGTCCTCCAGCCTCACGATCACACTCAGCATGCTCTACTTCTTCGCCCGTCTGGCGCACTTTGTCGTCTACACGCTGGGTATCCCGGTCGCTCGGACATTGACCTTCGCCCTTGGGTGGGTCGTCCAAGTGGTGCTGGCCTTGGTCATCCTCGGGGTCGTTTGATCGTGGCAGCGAAACTCAGAGCGCGCGCCACTCGCTCCGGTGACGTGGCGCATCTCCTAGCTAGAGTCGTCGCGTCCTGCCACCCTCCCCAGTCGTGCAGCAACGGGGTGGAGTTAGTATTTGTTGCGGGATTGCATCGTGTCTCGACGCCTTAAATTAGGTGCAGGGGAACCGAGTTCTGGCATACCTCTTTGTATATCTGACTTGCAGTGTTTTCTGTCTGTCTGCGAGGCAGGTAGCATTCGCAAAGCGGCAGAGGCTATTGGCGTTGGCCAACCGTCTTTGAGCAGACGCATTCAGAAATTGGAGGAAATGCTTGGGTTGTCGCTCTTTGAAAGGCGTACGACAGGAGTGCGCCTGACGCCTTTTGGATGGCGTTTTATGTCACAATCCCGGATGCTTGTTGCCGGGGTTCAGGACGCTTTAGAATCCGCCTCTATGGCTGGGACTGCTATGACTGGAAAACTGGACGTTGGCATTGCAGCCTGCCTTTCCGGCGGACCCGTGCGAAACCTGTTTTCGGCTTTTATCGAAGCCCATTGCGATGTCGCCATTCAGGTGATTGGAGCGTCCAGCAACGAACTCTCCACTCTATTGAACCAACGCCTCGTCGACGCAATCATCACTTCACGTGCGCCAAAGCCAAGTGTCGAAGACAGTGTTTTACTTTCGCGCGAGCGGATGCTTCTTGCGGTCTCGACGGACCACGAATGGTCTGAACGTCATCAAATACTCTGGGAAGAGTTGAATGAGGCTTCTGATGTTCTTTGGGTGACGGAGCCATTTACGGCTTTCGATACACACAGGCTAGGGCACACTGCGGCTTTCGCAAAATCAGAACTCGTTCACCGAAATCGGCTGAGTCGCGAAGAGATCATGGGTTTGGTCGGTCTGGGGTTGGGCATCACATTTGTCTACGAGCACTGTAGAGGGATTACCTACCCTAATGTCACCTATGTTCCCATTGGGGGTGATGGTGAGCCAACTTCTTTTTCTCTGACATGGCTTCCAGAAAACGATAACCCGGCCCTTCGACGATTCATCAGTCTGGCGAAGATCGAAGCAAAGACGAACGGTTCTCTTTCTTGAGCTTCGCGAACCCGCGATCGGTCTTCATGAAACGCTCCAGCATGGGCGCGATGAGCTTGGCCGGTTCGAGTTTGCCCCCGTTCTCAGCCGCAAGAATCTCCGCATAAGCTGTCAGATCCCGATGCACCTGCGCTGGTAGCTCGATCGTCAGCTTGACGGGCTTGTCGTCGCGAATGTCGCCTAGCTTCAGCTTGCTCATCGGGCATCTCCTTGCGGTTCGAGGATTAGATCGCGCGTCACCATCACGCGTACCGGAAATCCTGGCCGGATCGTAAGTGTCGGCGGAATCTGAAGCTGGCGCTGGACGATGGCCTCGCCGGCGCGTCCGATCGTGTCCTGCGTGCCGTCTCTGATTGCCTCGGCGATCTCGTCGCCGCCATCTTCGCCGGTCTCAAGCCCAATATTGAGGATGGTCGCCAGACCCGCCGCGCGGAATAGTTGGCCCCAGTGATTGTCGACACCGTCTTCGAGCCCGGCGTATCCGGCCTGAAACTCGCTGAGATAGTCCTGCTGATGGGTCGCCAACCAACGGACCACGCGATTGTTCGCAAGGAGCTTGGCGACGTATCCACGCGCGACGGTCAAATGCAGATTGTCGATGCCGTAGGTTTCCTCGACCGACTTGACCTGCGTCTGGAGCGCCGCCAGTTCCCGCTCCATCCGGGCGATCTGTTGACCCGAGGGCGTCGGCTTGCCGCCGCCCTTTCCCCTCTTGGTGGCGGCAAGCTGGTTTTCGGATGTCGCCGCGCGCAACGCGCGGGCAAACATGACCGTGAAATTGTTCTGGCCGATCATCAGATCGGCGGCTTCGATCTGCCGCACGGCCGTCATCTGACGCAGAATGTCGAACACCTTCATCGAGCAAGGCGTGTCTTTCAGCATCTCGGCCGCCTCGGGGCTGATCCCTTCCAGCAGCCGGAAACGCCGCAGCACTGACTCGACCTGGAGGTTCAGGGCCGCGGCGATGTCGGCGGATGACACGCCTCGATCCATCGCGCGCGCAATCATCCGGTGCTCCTGGATCGGCGGGATGCGGTTGACGCGCTTGTTGTAGGTATAGGTGTCGTCGTCAGAGGCGAGCAGGCACTCCACCTCAACGATGCCGAGTTCCTTCAGCGCTTCCAGCCGAAGGTGGCCATCCAGGAGAAACCAGGTTCCGGGGTTCTTTTCATCCGCCATAACGACGGGCGCTTCGATCAGACCGATCGCCTTGATGGAACTTAGAACCTGCGAATAGGACCGGCTCGCCTTGGCGCCGTTCGGCAACGTCTTGAGCGGAACGATCGCCGCGACAGGAATTGTCAGGAAGTCTCGGTCGAAGGCGAGATGAATACGCCCATCCTCCCGTCCCCTCGGTTCATCTGCCATGATCGCCTCCCGAAACGCGGACTTTGAGCGCCCGAGGCATGGTCGCCAGCCCTTCCGCTCTCAGCAGATTGATGAAGCCGTCGTTGGCGAGCAGATCCTTCAGCGCCTCGACGACGAACAGCAGGCGGGTCTGCGTGAAATCCGACTTCTTGACGAGCAGGCGCTGCTTTTCCGCTTCACGTTGATAGACCTGCATGAGATCGGCGGCGGTCATTCGGCGGACCCCGGTGCCTTTCCGACCCAACCGCCCGGCAGGCAAACCTCCCTTGCGCTGGCTTCGCATCCGCATGTCGAGCAGGCGGCGGACGGCGGCCAGCTTCTTGCCCCTGAGCTTGCCGGTCTCATAGGCGTCAAGGAGCAGATTCTGTGCCTCTTCCGTCTCCGACTTGGAAATCTCCATCGCCAAGGTGATCGGAATGAGCCCGGTTTCGACCGCGGCCACCAACCGTTCCTCGCCGCGCTCAAGAAGCGAAGCGATCATATTCACCCAGGACGCCCCGACGCCGATCTTCTCGGCGATCTCGGCATCGCTATAGCCGCGAGACCTCAGAGCGCCGATCTCTTTCATGACGTCTATGGGCCGTGGGGTGCGCCGCGCGATATTCTCGACCAGGCTCATCACGAGGCACTCGCTCTCGCTGGCCTCGATCACCACGGCCGGAATCTCCGTCTGACCCAGCATCTGGAAGGCTTCCAGCCGGCCTTCGCCACAGACGAGATCGTATCTCGGCCCCCCGGCGCCATCACGGCGGCTCACCGTGATCGGACGCTTCAGGCCGATGGCCTCAATGTTGTTCACGATCTCCCGGTGCTGACGCTTGTTGCGCGCGCGTGGATTCAGAACGGTGATCCGGGAGATCGGGATCATTTCGACCCTGTTCGGACGGACGGCAGGCATCAAGCGGCCTCCCCAAGAGGAATGGGCGTGGCAATGTCGTAGAGAAGCTCGAGGCCGTCGAAGCGATAAGCGTCGAGCCCGAGCGTATTCTCCTCTCCCAGCCGCAGCTTTTCGGAGAGCATGTCGATACGCGGGAACAGGTAGTAGTCGAACGGCGCGCGATTGGCGCTGTCCATTCGCACGACGATAGTGATGTCGGGCGCGAGCGAGGTGTCGAAGCGCAGATGCCACCGCAGCAGCCCGGTCGGCGTCTCGACGCACCGGGCTACCACCACCGAGAGGCTGAACTCGCCGTTGACGATCACCCGGTCGGTCTGAAGATCCTGCCAGGCGTCGCTACCCGCAGCCCGCAATCCGTCGAGCACCTCGCGGACGATTTCGGGATGGAGCTTACGCAGCTCGCGGTTGATTTCGACATATCGGTAGTCGCGATCCGGCGTGAAGCCCACGAGGCCGTAGGCGCGAAGCAGGCTGCCAAAGCGAGAGCTATAGGCGCTACTGGATGGCATCTCCTCGCATTCGTCGATGACGATGCCGGACAGCAAACCCCTCTGTTGGTAGAGCTTCCTCAGAGATTGGAGCATCTCCTCGTCACTCAAACGGAAGGAGCGCGCGCTGATGATGGTCTTGGCCGCCTCGAACAATTCCCGTTCGACGACGGCCACGAAGGCGTCCGGCGACCTGATCCACATCTCGGGATCGTTCTGGACGCGCTTTTTCTTCAGCTTGAAGGAGCGACGATTCCATACGTTGTCGCCGACGTATTTCTCGTTGATCAGAATCTGATGGACCGTTCCCCTGGTCCAGGGTCGTCCAAGATCGGTCGGTAGGCCCCGTTGGTTGAGATCGGCAGCGATCTCCCGCTCGCTGTATCCCTGATGGACGAAGGCTTGGTAGATGCCGCGCACCAGATCGACTTCTTCCGCCGGGCCAAGCGTCAGGATCACCCGATCGGTCTGGATGCTCTTGTGCTCCCCACGGCCCAGAACCCCTTTGATGACGCCATGCTCGTCGATCAGGGTTCGGCGGAGACCGAAGCCGGCGGGTCCGCCCTGACGGTAGCCCTTCTCGATCAGCCGGCCCTGGCCCGCAAAGACCTTGGTCGATAGCTCGCGGCTATACTCGCCGGCCATCGCACGCTTGACGCCTTTAACGATGGTCGAGATCGGGCTGCCATCGTTGTCGAATTGCTCCGCGCAATACTCGACGGCGATGCCGGCGCGTCGGCAGATATACTCGTAATAGGCGCTCTCGTCGGCATCCTGAAAACGCCCCCAGCGGCTGACGTCATAGACGAGAACCAAGGTGAAATCGGTGTTCCCGGACTGCACGTCCTCGATGAGCTGTCTGAGCGCGTCGCGTCCCTCAATCTTGAGGCCGCTTTTCCCCGCATCGGCATAGGTTCTGACGATCTCTATTCCGCGGGCTTCAGCATACTGCTTGATCGCGTCGGACTGGTTTTCGGTCGAATATTTTTGATGGTCCGTGGACATGCGGACGTATTCGGCAGCCCGAAGAGGACGTTCAGGCTGCCCTGACCGATCATCGTAAAGTCGCTGGCCCATCACATTACGCCCTCCCGAAATTGCCTGCGGCGGTCCGGGCGACCTACCGCCGCAGCGCATGACGGGCCTCTGCCGCCACTCCGCACGGAAACCAGTTTAGCTGCGGAGAAAACGGAAGATGTTGCCGAAAACGGGCAGGAAATTTCCCCTATGGACAGGCGTTCTTGGCGGACGTGACACCTACGCGCAGACCATCGCCGAGCTGCTGCGCAAAGAGCATGGAGACAGCCGCCGTGCGATCAAGCAGCTCATGCGTCAGACGGATGCGAGCGAGAGGACCGTGAAGCATTGGCTCTCAGCGCAGCACGGGCCGGATACGGTGTATTTCCTGCGCCTGGTGGTTTCGTCGCCCGTCATCAGGGCCTTTGTTCTCGGCCTGCTCGAAGGCCCGGCGGCGATCCCGTTGACCGGCCCGGTGGATCGCATATCGCTTGCCAGAGCCCGTGAAGCCTATGCGGCCGGCGAAGCCGCTGGCGGACGTTCAGCAACGGGTGCGCGAGAATATGACCCTGAACGTGTCCCTGAACGTGACCCTATAAATGTCCCTGATCGGGCAGAGATCAATGAGCGACAACGCTGGTTTCTGAGCCGAGTCGTCGAGGGTCGATGCGACGCTAGGGAGATCGCAGCTGTTTGGGACGTCAGTCTGAAAACCGCGCGACGGGACATCGCCGCGCTCAAGGCGGCAGATCTCATATGCTATGTTGGATCACGGAGGAAAGGGCGGTATCGCAAGACGACTGGATAGCCGGAATGCCAGCTCGTGGATGCCCCGAGGGGCTCCGCCGAATCGGTGGGCTTGAATTGTGAGGCGGAAAGGATGAAGTTCGGTGCCGTGCGTGACGCGAACTCGCTGAGCGCGCTGATGATCGCCCGTGACGATCACGATAGCGCATTAAGTGCAGCTCCCAAACCCCGGCACCACCTTCAGGGGTTCTTCAAAAAAATCATTGAATATCAAAATGATAATGAACTCCGTGGGATGAGCCACAACCACCCCTCCGGCAGTGCCGAGCCCTCGTTGGAGGACCGCCGGATCACCGCGCTGCTGCAGCAGGCCTTGGCCCTGGTGGATATCCGTCTGCTTGACCATGTCGTGATCGGCGACGGGGCACCGGTATCGATGGCCGCGCGCGGCTGGATGGGCCCCGGAACCACCTGAGCCGGGGTGGGAAACGGCGCCGCTCGGCCCCGGTTCAATGGATCGGGGTGGCTTCTGGGCTAAAATTGCCGATTCCGCCGCTCCAGTCCCAAAGCAGGCCTTGTGAAAAATCTCCTCCGCGCCCTGATCAGCCAAGGCATCGAAGCCTTGCGCGCCAACGGCACTCTGCCGGCCGATACCCTGACCCCGGAATTCGTGGTCGAACGCCCGAAGACCCGTGAGCACGGCGATTTCGCCACCAATGCCGCGATGCTGCTGGCCAAGCCGGCGCGCAGCAATCCGCGCGCCCTGGCCCAGGCGCTGCTCGATGCCCTGCCCAAGAGCAATGATGTGCTGCGCGTCGAGATCGCCGGGCCGGGCTTCATCAATTTCCACCTCGCCCCCAGCGCCTACCAGCGCGAAGCGGCCAGCGTGCTCAAGGAAGGCGCCGATTACGGCCACAACCTGAGCGGCAACGGCCGCACCGTGGGCGTGGAATACGTGTCGGCCAACCCGACCGGTCCGCTGCATGTCGGCCACGGCCGCGCGGCGGCGATCGGTGACTGCCTGGCGCGCCTGCTGGAAGTGAACGGCTGGAACGCCAAGCGCGAGTTCTACTACAACGACGCCGGCGTGCAGATCGAAAACCTGGCGCTGTCCACCCAGGCGCGTGCGAAGGGCCTCAAGCCCGACGACGCCGGCTGGCCGGAAGCCGGCTATCGCGGCGATTACATCGAGGATGTGGCCAAGGCCTACCTGGCCGGCGCCACGGTGGAGCTGGAAGGCCACTCGGTGGTCGGCGAGCGCGACCCGGACAACCTCGATGCGATCCGTCGCTTCGCGGTGGCCTACCTGCGCAACGAGCAGAACCAGGACCTGGCCGCGTTCGGCGTGGATTTCGACATCTACTTCCTGGAAAGCTCGCTGTACAAGGACGGCAAGGTCGAAGAGACCGTCGCCCAGCTCAACGCGGCCGGCCATACGTATGAGGAAGGCGGCGCGCTGTGGCTGCGCTCGACCGACTTCGGTGACGACAAGGACCGCGTGATGCGCAAGTCCGACGGCACCTATACCTACTTCCTGCCGGATGTGGCCTACCACCTCTCCAAGTGGCAGCGCGGCTACGAGCGCGCGATCACCGAGCTGGGCGCGGACCATCACGGTTCGCTGGCGCGCGTGCGTGCCGGCCTGCAGGCGCTCGACGTCGGCATCCCGAAGGGCTGGCCGGAATACGTGCTGCACCAGATGGTGACGGTGATGCGCGGCGGCGAGGAAGTGAAGCTGTCCAAGCGGGCCGGCAGCTACCTGACCCTGCGCGACCTGATCGAAGAAGCCGGCCGCGATGCCACCCGCTGGTTCCTGATCGCGCGCAAACCCGATTCGCAGCTGACCTTCGATATCGATCTGGCCCGCCAGCAGAGCAACGACAACCCGGTGTTCTACGTGCAGTACGCGCATGCCCGGGTGTGCAGCCTGCTGCGCCAGGCGCAGGAGAAGAAGCTGAGCTACACGCCGGCCGAAGGTCTGACCGGCCTGTCGTCACTGGGCGATGAGGCATCGCTGTGGCTGATGGTGGAAATGTCGCGCTTCCCGGAAGTCGTCGAAGCGGCCGGCCTGGCGCTGGAACCGCACCTGATCGCGCAGTACCTGCGTGAATTGGCGCACGCCTTCCACACGTGGTATCACGGCACGCAGGTACTGGTAGCCGACGAAAGCGAACGCAACGCCAAGCTGACGCTGGCCTGCGCCGCGCGCCAGGTCCTGGCCAATGGTCTGAACATCCTGGGCGTTTCCGCCCCGGAAAAAATGTAAGCAGTGGAGAAGCAGTAAATGGCAGCACGACGCGGCAAGAGCCAGGCACGGCGCAACAGCAACCAGGGCACCCCGGGATGGGTGTGGCTGGTCGCGGGTGTGGCGATTGCGGCCGTGGTGTTCCTGGCGGCACCGAACCTGTTCAAGAACGACGGTGATGGCTTCCTGCGGGTCGGCCCGCAGCCGGACCCGAACGCCCAGCCGGCCCCGGTGAGCGATGCCGATACCGACGTCG
The DNA here is from genome assembly GCF_029959485.1 of Stenotrophomonas sp. PS02301. NCBI lineage: Bacteria > Pseudomonadati > Pseudomonadota > Gammaproteobacteria > Lysobacterales > Lysobacteraceae > Stenotrophomonas > Stenotrophomonas sp. PS02301. Next base: position 42,866 of record NZ_JASCOO010000008.1, on the reverse strand, counting down.
GCACCGAGCTGCCCAAGCCCGGCGCCGCCAAGCCCGCCGAACCGGCCAAGCCGGCGGCGACGCAGTACGACTTCTACACCCTGCTGCCCGGCAAGGAAGTGGAAATGTCCGATGCCGAGCTGGCGGCCAGCGCACGCGCCGAAGATCAGCGCCGTGCCAAGGCCGATGCGCAGCGCGCGCAGGCGGCGCTGGAAGGCCGTCCGTTGCCGCCCGCACCGGCGCCGACCAGCACCGCCGCGACCACCACGCCTGCGCCGGTCAGTACCGCTGCGTTGCCGGCGCCGGTGAATGAACGTCCGGCTGCCACGCCGGCACCGGCGGCATCGGCCCCGGCCACGGTGGCCACCGCGCCGAAGCCGGATGCACCTGCGGCGACCGCCCCGGCTGCCGCCGCTGCCGCCGCCGATCCGGCCGCGGGCAACGTGCGTTACATCCTGCAGGCCGGCGCCTTCGGTGCCTCCGGTGATGCGGAAGCGACCAAGGCCAAGCTGGCGATGATCGGCCTGGCTGCACGCGTGGAATCTGCCCAGATCAACGGCAAGACGGTGTACCGCGTGCGCATGGGGCCGTATGGCAGCGCGGGCGAGCTGGCCGAAGCCAAGCAGAAGCTGGATGGGACCGGGCTTCAAGCTATGGCGATCAAAGCGCAGTAGCCGCGCTGCGACGTATACAGGAACGCCGGGCATTGCCCGGCGTTTTTTTTGATCGCCCAGAGCAGCCGACCAACGGTCGGCTCTACCGGGTGGCGGTCCGGTTGGATCAGTCGCGCGCGACCTGGAACCCGGCGAACGACTGGCTGACCGGCATCACTTCGAGGCGATTGATGTTCAGGTGCGCCGGCAGCGAGGCGACCCAGAAGATCTGCTCGGCGATGTCATCGGCGGTCATCGGGTTGGCACCGGTGTAGAGCTTGTCCGAGGCCGCCTGGTCGCCATGGGTGCGGACCACGGTGAACTCGGTTTCGGCCATGCCCGGCTCGATCGTGGTCACGCGCACGCCGCTGCCGTGCAGGTCCGAGCGCAGCCCCAGCGAGAACTGGCTGACGAAGGCCTTGGTGCCGCCGTAGGCGTTGCCGCCCGGGTACGGGTACACGCCGGCGACCGAGCTGATGTTGATGATCGCGCCCTTGCGTGCGACCAGCTGTGGCAACAGGCGATGGGTCAGCGTCACCAGGGCGGTGACGTTGGTGTCGATCATGGTGCGCCAGTCTTCCAGCGAGGCGCTCTGGGCCGGGGCGGTGCCCTGGGCCAGGCCGGCGTTGTTGACCAGCAGGTCGATGTCGGCGAAGCCGGCCGGCAGGGCGGCCAGGGCCGCTTCCATTGCCGCGCTGTCGCGCACGTCGAACACCGCCGCGTGCACGCGCTCGGGACCGTAGGCATCGACCAGCGGCTGCAGGCGCTCGGCACGGCGCCCGGTGGCGATCACGCGCCAGCCGGCCTGGGCGAAACGGTGGACAGCGGCGGCGCCAAAGCCGGAGGTGGCGCCGGTAATCAGAGCGGTACGGGTCATCGAGGTACTCCGTGGAGATCCCGACCATTTTCGCACCGATGCCCGCCCGGTGCAGAGCCGGGCGCTGCTCCGCTGACTGCCGCTACGGGGCGTCGCGTCAGCGGATGCGGAACACCCGTGCCTTGGGCAGGTCTTCATCCACCTGCAGGAACCAGCGGCCGGCAATGCCCGGCACCACGACAATCCCGGGGTTGCTGCGGGCGGTCTTGAGCGTCATCTCGCCCTTGAGCACCTGCCACTGCTGGCCGTTGTCGAGGGTGAACACGGTGCCGGGAGCCCAGCCGCTCACCTGGCCGGTGACCTTGGCGGTGATGGGGCCATCGTCCAGCCCGGGGAACATCGGGGCCGGCGTCGGCACACCCGGGCCTGCGGCAGGTCCTGCCGCGGCGGCCACCGGTGCCGGGGCATCGGCCTCGGCCTGGCGCAGCAGGCGGTTCAGCGTCTGCAGCTGGGCCGGGGTCAGCCCGACCTCGGCCAGCGCCTGCGGATCCAGCCGCTGCTCCAGCGCCACATACGGAACCTGCGCGCCCGCCTGGCCCGCCAGCAACATGCCTACACACCCGAGTACCTGCCACCTGCGCATTGCCTGCTCCACTGCCTGTCGATGCCTGATCGCGGCACTGTGCTTCACTTTCATGGCAGCCAGATGACAGCGACCACCGGTCGCAGCCGGCGGCGCGCCCGGCACGGGGTAAAATGGCCGCCAGCCGCGCAGCCGCGCCGGCGGTATTGGACGTCCCATGATCAACAACGATGTACTGCGCAGCATCCGCTACATGCTCGACCTCAGCGACGGCATGATCGCCGACACCTGTGCCCTGGCCGATCCGGCCTTCGTGGTCGACAAGGCCGATGTGGCCGGCTGGCTGCGCAAGGAAGACGAAGAAGGCTTCGTGCCCTGCGACGACCGCACCCTGGCGCATTTCCTGGATGGCCTGATCGTGCATTTCCGTGGCCGCGACGAGAGCCAGCCGGTGCGCCCGGTGGAAAAGCGCATCACCAACAACCTGGTGCTGAAGAAGCTGCGCGTCGCCTTCCAGCTGAAGGACGTGGACATGCACGACGTGTTCGACGCCGCGGGGTTCTCGGTCTCCAAGCCGGAACTGTCCGCACTGTTCCGCCAGCCGGACCACAAGAACTACCGCGCCTGCGGTGACCAGATGCTGCGCAATTTCCTCAAGGGCCTGACCCTGCGCGTGCGCGCCGCCTGAGTGAGGCCTTGGTGCGTGGCTCCGGTGCCGGGGCCACGTGCTGCAGCAGCGCCTCCATGAAGGCCCGCGCCGCCGGCGTGGGCAGGTGTGACCAGACCGCATGTACGCGCCGCGTCGGTGCGCCCTGGATCGCCACACAGGCAACATCGCTGAAGCCGGCCGCGATGGCCTGCGGCACGATGCCCACTGCCAGGCCCTGCTGTACGAAGCGCTCCACCAGCGCCATGTGATTGATCTCGAACGGTACCCGGTGCGGCAGCCCCGCGGCGGCGAAGGCTTCATCGGTCTGCCTGCGCGCACCACTCCCATGCGCGAAATCCACCAGTGGCAACTCGGCCAGTGTCGCCAGCGAGAGCCGTTTACGCCTCGCCAAAGGGTGGTCCGGAGGCAGCACGGCGACCATCGATTCCTCGGCCAGCAATCGGTGCTGGGTGCCCTCGATCGGGGTGCCCGGCGACAGCCCGACCAGCGCCACATCCAGCCGCCGCTCGCGCACATCGGCCATCAGCACTTCGCTCTTGTCCATGCGCAGGCGGAACTCGACCTGCGGATAGCGCCGGTGAAAGGCCGCCAGGCAAGCGACCAGATCCACCGCGGTCAACGAGGTGATCTGGCCGATGTGCAGGATGCCGCGCACCTGGCCACCGACGGCGGCAACGTCATCGCGCAGATGCCGCAGCGAGGCGAGCACCTCGCGTGCGTGCGTCAAGAGTGCTTCACCGGCGGGCGTTACCCTGACCTGACGCGGCAGGCGCTCGAACAGCGTGGCCTGCAGTTCGTCTTCAAGATGGGCGATCTGGTGGCTCAGCGCCGACTGCACGACGTGGCAGCGCTGGGCGGCACGGGTGAAGTTGCCTTCTTCGGCCAGCGCCACCGCGAACTCGAGTTGCTTGAGGTTCATCGTGCCATCTCATTTTCAGATGCATTGGATGATAACTATTCATTTCCCTCATTTGCCGATCGGGCGGACACTGGCGCCCCTTCTTTCCTGGAGCCCGTCATGACCCACGACGTGCCCTCGCCACTCAGCCGCTGGCAGGTCCTGCTGATGGCCTTCGCCACCGGTGTCGCCGTGGCCAGCAACTATTACGCGCAGCCGCTGCTGCACACCATCGCCGGGCAGTTCGGGGTGTCCTTCGCGCGTGCCGGGACGGTGGTGACCGTGGCCCAGCTGAGCTATGCGGCGGGCCTGATCCTGCTGGTGCCGCTGGGCGATCTGTTCGAACGGCGCCGGCTGATCGTGGTGATGTCGCTGCTGTCGGCGGCGGGGCTGGTGCTGAGCGCGCTCAGCCATCAGTTCGTCTGGCTGCTGGTGGGCACCGCGCTGACCGGGCTGTTCTCGGTGGTGGCACAGGTGCTGGTGCCGTTCGCGGCGACGCTGGCGCGGCCGGAAGAGCGCGGCCAGGTGGTCGGTACGGTAATGAGCGGCCTGCTGCTCGGCATCCTGCTGGCGCGCACGGTGGCCGGGGCGCTGTCCTCGCTGGGCGATTGGCGCACCGTGTACTGGATCGCCGCAGCCGCGCTGGTGCTGACCACGGGCATGCTGTATCGGCATCTGCCGCGCTTCCATCAAACCGCCGGGCTGGGCTATCTGCAGCTGCTGCGCTCGATCGGCACGCTGTTCGCGCAGGAACCGGTGTTCCGCCTGCGCACCGTACTGGGCGCGTTGAGCTTTGCGATGTTCGCGATCTTCTGGACGCCATTGGCGTTCCTGCTCGCGGCCGAACCGTATGGCTACAGCGATGCGACGATCGGCCTGTTCGGGCTGGTGGGTGCAGCCGGCACGCTGGCCGCCGGTGTAGCCGGGCGCATGGCCGACCGTGGCAAGGCCGCGTTGGCGACGACCGTGGCGCTGGTGCTGCTGGCCGCATCGTGGCTGCCGCTGGGCTTCTCCACGCACTCGCTGATCGCACTGGTGCTGGGCGTGATCGTGCTCGACCTGGCCGCGCAGCTGTTGCACGTGAGCAACCAGAACGTGGTGTACGCCCTGCGACCGGAAGCACGCAACCGGCTCAATGCCGGCTACATGACCGGGTATTTCATCGGCGGCTCGCTGGGCTCACTGGCCTCGGCGCAGGTGTTTGATCGCTTCGGCTGGACCGGCGTGTGCCTCACCGGTGCGGGCGTTGCGCTGGTGGCGATGGGCATCTGGGCGGTGTCGCAGGCAAAGCGGGAGCTTTGAAACCACGCCACCGCGGGACGTAGGCAAGGGAACGGTAGATCCACGCATGGTGTGGATCTACCCGAACGCGCCTCAGAAGGTGGTCTGTACCGCGACCTCGACGCGCGATCCCGCATTGCCCGGGAACAGGCGTTTCGCGGCGCCGCCGGTGTCGTGCCCGGTCACCCGCAGCTCCCACGGGCCGTGCACACGCCACACCACGCTGAGCTGGCCATGCAGGTAATCATCGGCCTGCGCGCTGTCCAGCCAGTAATGGCCCACCGCGCCCTCGACACGCCACTGCTCGCCCAGCGGCAAACGCGCGCCGAGCTGCGCATAGGTGCCGCCGTGGCCGCCGGCCAGCGCGTTGTCGGACACGCCGACCTGCAGCCAGGCGCGTTGCCGCCAGGTCACCGTGCCATTGAGCTCGGTCCAGTCCAGATCGACCGTGGTCGAGGGATAAAGGTAGCGGGTCAGATTGACGTCCACGCTCCAGTCCGGCGTCAGCGCACCGCTCCAGCCGGCGATGAGGTCGAATTCGCTGCGCGCGCCGTTGTCCGGGCGGAACGAGACGCCCGAGCCCCACGCCGAGGCATACCAGCCGTTGGCCGTACTGAGCTTCACGCCGGCCTGCGCGGCCGGATCGCCGTCGCTCTGCGAGCTGCCGCGCCAGATGTAATCCGAGGTCAGCGCTGCATTGCCTTCCACCGCGGCCGCGGCCGCCCCGCTCATGACCAGCCCCACCAGCACCACGCCGCAGCGCAGGCGCTGTTTCCACTGTTGATCCACCACGTGTCCCACTCCAGATGACGGCCGCGCCGTCGAGAGCGATAGTCTCCCCAGGTGGGCCGTAACGCCGCCATGGCCTACCCGCGCGATCGGCGCAACGTTTCTGTAAATCCTGCGTCAGGATGGCGCCCGCGGGTGCGCGGTATCATGGCCACTCTGACCTGTTGCGAGTAATGGCGTGGACGCGATCCTGACCCCGGTATCGATTGGCGAGCTGATCGACAAGATCACCATCCTGGAAATCAAGGCCGACCGCATCGCCGATGCGGGCAAGAACGCCAACGTCCGCAAGGAACTCGAGGGCCTGTGGCCGCTGTGGCAGCAGCAGGTAAGCGCTCAGCCGGGGCTGGAGGCATTGAAGACGCAGCTCAAGGCAATCAACGAGCGCATGTGGGAGATCCAGGATCAGCTGCGCGACAAGGAAGCGGCGCAGGTGTTCGACGATGCCTTCATCCAGCTGGCGCGCGGTGTCTATGGCACCAATGGCGAGCGGGTCAAAGTGAAGAACGAGATCAACCGCATCGCCGGCTCGCAGCTGGTCGAAGAAAAGCAGTACCAGGGCGAGTAAGCCCGCCGGTGCGCGCCGGGCTCAGTGCCCGGTCGCGGCCATGAAGCGTTCGCGGTCCTGCTGGGTGCGCCGGCGGATTTCAGCCAGCGCTTCATTCTCGGTGGCTTCCAGCATCGATTCGAACAGCCGCTGGAAGTGGTTGCGCATGGCCGACCGCGCCGCTGCCGGGTCGCGCTGGCGCAGTGCATCCAGAATCCGGGTGTGTTCCTCGTCGCGGGTGTCATCGTCGTTGTGGCAGACGTTGGCGTAGACCTGCTTGACCCGCGGCAGCTCGTTGCGCATCCGCCAGATCAGCTGCACGCAGTGCTCCACCACCGGGTTGCCGGCGATCCGCGCGATCGACAGGTGGAACTGCCGATCCGCCTCGCTGGCCGCTGCCTCGCCCGAATTCGGGTCGACCATGGCCGCGATCAGGCCGGCCAGGTCCTCCAGTTCGTCATCGGTGATGCGGCTGGCCGCCATCGCGGCCGCCTCGGCCTCGATCACCGCACGTGCCGCGGTCAGGTCGAACGCCGAGACGTCGGGCAGTGCGCCCGGCGCCTGCGACGGCTTGGCCTTCACGTACACGCCGGAGCCGGTCTTGATGGTGATCAGGCCCTGTGCTTCCAGCGCGATTTCTGCCTCGCGCACCGTCACCCGGCTCACGCCCAGGCGTTCGGCCAGGTCGCGCTCGCCCGGCAGGCGCGAGCCCGGCGGGAACTCGCCCTTCTCGATCAGCGCGACGATTTCGGCAGCAATGGACTGGTAAAGACGGGGTTCGGACATCATCAAAGGCCTGCTGACAGGTGGCTGGGGACCGACAGGCGACCGCGCCTTCAGAGAGCGGCGCGGTCGGAAAAACCGCGCCACTGACCTCAGAAGCGGTAGCGCACCCCCAGATAATACCGCCGCCCGTACGTGGTGTACTCGCGGAAGCTGCCGAGGATGGGCATATCCGACACCCGCGGCTCATCGGTGAGGTTGCTGGCCGACAGCGACAACGACAAGTGCTTGTTCACTTTGTAGGTGGCGCGGAAGTCCAGCGAGCCATTGTCCCGCACATAGCGGTTCTGCGACGGGTCGCCGACAAACTGCTGGTAATAGTCGGAGCGGTACTTGTAGATCGCCTGCAGATCGAGCTTGCCCAGGCCCCAGTACACCTGCGCCGAGGCCACATGCTTGGAGAGGCCGAAGATGTTGGCCGGTTCGACGATGCCCGGTGTCACCACGCCGGTCGAGGGGTCGGTGGACTCGCCCAGGCGCAGGTCTTCGGTCTTGAAGTTGGAATCGGCGTAGTTGTAGCTGGCCTTCACGCCCAGCCCGGAGAAGATGCCCGGCAGGTAGGAGAAGCTGTGCGAGGCGGTGAACTCCACGCCGAACAGATCGCTCTTCTGGTCGCTGGTGGCCAGCTGCTCCACCGGCACGGTCACGCTCTGACCGTCGATATCGAAGGTCTCGTTGACGATCACCGGCATCGAGCCGCCGTTGAATTGCTTGTAGTACAGCGCACCGGACAGCATGGTGTCTTCGTTGGCGTACCACTCCAGCGAGAGATCGCCATTCCACGACATCAACGGCTTGGCGCGCGGGTTGCCGGTGGCGGTGATGCTGCGCAGCGCATCGCCCACACTGTTGAACTCGGTATCCACCTCGCCCAGGTTGAAGGTGCGGCCGTAGCCTTCAGCGGCCAGGTCCGGGCGCGACATCGCCCGATACGCACCGACGCGCAGCAGCAGGTCCGGGCGCAGTTCGAAGGCGGCGTTGAAGCTGGGCAGCCATTCGGTATTGCTGGATTTGAGTACCTGCGAGGTGAAATCGCCGGTCGGCTCCAGGGTCACGGTGCCGTCGGGATTGTTGATCACATCCAGGCCGCTGCGCAGGCCGACCGAGCGCACTTCGGTCCGCACGCCGCGCACGCCGATGTTGCCGGTCACCGGCAGGCCAAACCATTCGGCGCTGTAATCGCCCATCAGGTACAGCGCGCTGGTTTTCTCGGTGACATCGTTATTGGCCGGGTTGCGCAGGTCCGCGCTCAGGCCGGTGTCGTCCACGCCGGTGAAGGCCTTGAACAGGCAACGGCTGTCGAAGCTGGCCCACTGGTCGATGGTGTTGCCGCTGGCATTGGCCAGGAAATCGTCCTGCGGGAAGGCTTGGCGGCAGGCCAGGTTGGCAGCGCGGATCGCAGCGACATTGGTGGTGGTCACATCCACGGTGTCGGTGTAATCGGTGTAGGTCGCCTCGGAGCGGCGCAGGCCGCCCTTGATCGCGGTGAAGAAGCCGCTTTCCGGGGTGAACGTGGCATCGAAGCGGCCGGCACGGATGGTGTGCTCGCGATGCTGCTGGCGACGACGCACCAGCGCCGAATCGGTGAAGTTGTCCGGGTTGTTCACATCGAACGCGGGATCAAGATAGATGCTCGGCACGTCACCGCTGTAGTCATAGGTGTAATCGACGTAACGGGTGTTCTTGATGCCGCCGACCGGCCGACCGCTGACGTCGGTGCGACCGGCGCGCAGGCGGGTGCTGCGTTCGATCTGATCGCGCTCGGTGTTGGAGTAGGACAGATCGGTGGACAACGTCCACGCCGGGCTCGGCCGGAAGATCACGTTGAGCCCGCCGCCGGTGTATTCCTCCTGGCGCTCCAGGAAATTGCCGGTGGAATCGACCGTGGTGCTGCCGGTGTGGTGCAGCAGCGCGCCGTCGTCGGTGACCACGCGGTTGTTGAGGTTGCGCATCATCGAGGACAGCGACAGATCCGAGCGGTCTTCGGTGTAATCACGCTTGGAGTGCTGGTAATCCAGGTTCACTTCCACCGTATCGCTGGGCCGCCACTGCAGCGCGGCGAACTGCGAATCGCGCTTGTCGTGCTCGATGAACTGGCGGTAGATGCGGCTGCTGGGCACCAGGTAATACGGCACGCCGTTGGCGACCTGGTTGCCGTTGACCTGGGTGCAGTTGCGCGTCGCGCCGACCACTTCACGGCCATCGCAGGCCACCCAGGTGGAGCTGCTGGAGAACATCTCTTCCGGGTTGCTGCCTTCCAGCGCCTGCACACCGATGGAGACACCGAGCTTGCCGGCGTTGCCCATGTCGAACTGGTCGATGTAGCTGGCGGTACCGCGCCAGCCGACGCCGTCCTTGTCCTTCAGGCGGTCATCGTAGTCCTGCCAGGTGCCCCGGCCATCGAGCTGGAACGTGCGTTTGCCGTACTCCAGTGGTTTGACCGTCTCCATGTTGATCGTGCCGGCCACGCCACCTTCGACGAAGTCGGCGCGCTGGGTCTTGTAGATCGCCACGGTGTTGATCAACTCGGACGGGAACTGGTTGAAGTTCACCGAGCGGTCGCCACTGCCATTGGTGGCCTCGCGGCCATTGAAGGTGGACGAACCGAGGAACGGGCCCAGGCCACGGATCGAGATTTCCGACGCACCGCCCTTCTCGCGATGGGTGGAGGCACCGGTGATCGTCTCAATCGCTTCACCGATCGAGAGCGCCGGCAGATCACCGATGTCGTCGGCGGCCAGCACATCGGAGACCACGGTCTCCTCGCGCTTCTTGTCGATCGAGGTCTGGATGGTACTGCGGATGCCGGTCACCTGGACCTGATCCAGGGTGGTGGCTTGCCCCGGCGGCGAGGCCGGTGCGTCGGCATCCTGTGCGTGGGCCAGCGGCAGTGCCGCGGTGGCGCACAGGGCATAGAACAGCGCGCTGTGCAGCGCGGTGCGGCGGAGGCCTCGTGGTGAGGCCGTACGGCGGTCATGCAACATCGTGATCTCCCTCCCAGGATGGATCGTCCGATTACACGGATTCGATCCGGACGATTCACGACTGATGAACCAATGTCAATGAATTGGTACTAAAGTCTACCCCGCACCACTGTCCAGACCACTTTGCATGGAATTAATGTGCGGATGCAGCAGAAAAATGCGCAAACCACATACCACATTCATCTAAAGTGGTATGCGATTGTGGTTGACGTGCGCGCCCGGCAACCTGTTAGGATCGTGGCTCGCGTCAGTCGCCACGGTTCATCTGGGAGGGTAAGCCCGTGACTTTGCAACACTCGCATGCGCCGTTGGCGCGGCGTCCCATGGCCAAGGCCCTGCTGTTGAGCCTTTCCCTGGCGGCATTCCCTGCCGTGGCGGCCGATTATCTGGTGCGCGACGCTGCTGCCTATGCCACCGCCGTACGCGCCCTCGCCCCCGGCGATACGGTGATCCTGGCGAACGGCGTCTGGCGCGACGTGGACCTGCTTTTCCGGGGCACCGGCAAAATTGGTCAACCAATTAAGTTGACGGCGCAGACGCCCGGCAAGGTGATTATCAGCGGGCAGTCCCAGCTGCGTCTGGCCGGTGAGCACCTGGAGGTGTCCCATCTCGTCTTCCGGGATGGTTGGGCGCCTGGCGGTGAAGTGATCTCGTTCCGGCGGTCAGCCAGCGAATGGGCCAACCACAGCCGGGTGACCGGGATCGTGATCGACCGCTACAACAAGCCGGATCGCCAGCAGTCCGATCACTGGGTGGCGCTGTACGGCCAGCACAACCGCTTCGACCACAGCCAGCTGGTCGGCAAGACCAATGCGGGCACCACCCTGGTGGTGGTGCGCAACGCCACCAGCGGCCTGGACAACCAGCACCGCATCGACCACAACTGGTTCGGCCCGCGCCCCAACCTCGGCTCCAACGGCGGCGAGACGATGCGCATCGGCACCAGCCACGACTCGCAGTCCGATTCGCGCACCGTGGTGGAGAACAACTGGTTCGAGCAGTGCGATGGCGAGGTGGAGATCGTCTCCAACAAGTCCGGCGGCAACACGTACCGCGGCAACGTCTTCCAGGACTCGCGCGGCTCGCTGGTGCTGCGCCACGGCCACGGCAATCAGGTCGAACGCAATGTGTTCCTCGGCCATGGCAAGGCGCATACCGGCGGCGTGCGCGTGATCAACCGCAACCAGACCGTGCGCGACAATTACTTCGAAGGCATCGCCGGCGACAACTTCGCTGCGGCGTTGAGCGTGATGGCCGGTACCCACAACGCGCCGTTGAACCGCTACGAGCAGATCGATCACGCGGTGATCGAACGCAACAGCTTCATCCAGGTCGGCACGCTGTTGCTGGGCGCGGGGCTGGATGAAGAGCGCAATGCGATGCCGATGAACAGCCGCATCGCCGGCAACCTGTTCATCGGCGATGGGAAACGCGATCTGCTGCGTACGCAGGGCGATCTCTCCGGCATCACCTTCGCCGGCAACGTGCAGAGCCCTGCCGTGTCACCCGGCTTCCCCGGCGGTGTCAGCGGCCAGTCCGTGTCCCTGCAGCGCGCGGCCAACGGCCTGCTCTACCCCACCGCCGCCATCGATGCCGGTGCCCCGCGCGATCTGAACCCGATTCCCCGCGACCAGGTCGGCGTGGACTGGTACCCCAAGACACTGCCCAGCACCGCACTGGATAGTGGCGCGGTGCGCAGGGTCGCACCGGGCGAGGACACCTTGACCGCCGCCGTGGCGGCCAGCGCCCCCGGCGACCGCCTGCAGCTGCAGCGCGGCCGCTACACCGTGAGCCAGGTGCTGGCGGTGAACCATCCGCTCAGCGTGGTCGGCCCCGCACATGGCCAGGCCAGCGTGCAGTTCTCGCGGCCGAGCCTGTTCGAGATCGGCGCGCGTGGTTCGCTGCGCCTGGCGCGGCTGGATATCGATGGTGCGCTCGCCCCGGATGCCGCCGGCAACGCGGTGATCCGCGTGCCGCCGGGCAGCCAGGCCTTCAACTACACGCTGCGCATCGAGGACAGCCGCGTACACGGGCTGACCGCCAACAAGGCCTTCGATGTGATCGCCACCGGCAAGGGCAGCCTGGCCGCGCAGATCGCACTGGCCAACGTCACGGTGGAGGACATCACCGGCAGCGTGATCGCCGCGGCCGCCGAGACCGATGATCTGGGCACCTACAACGCTGAGCAGGTGGATCTGCTGGACTCCACGTTCCGCCGCATCGGCGGGCCGGTGGTGAACCTGTATCGCGGCGGCACCGACGAAAGCACCTTCGGTCCGGCGCTGCAGGTGCACGGCAACCAGTTCGAGCAGGCCGGGGTGGCCGATGACACCAGCCTGCGCCTGCATGGCGTGCAGTTCGCCAGCATCCGCGGCAACCGCTTCGAGCGCAGCGGCCGCATCCGTTTCAGCCATCGCGTCGGGGAACCGACCCTGCGCATGGGCGACAACCCGCTGACGGCCACCGCGCCGTTGCTGTCTGATACCCCTGTTGAGGCCCTGCCATGAATCACGCCCCGCCCCTGATGCTGCTGCTCGCCGCCACCCTTGGCGGGGCCGCGTTGCCCGCTGCGCAGGCCGCACCCGCCGCCCGGCAGGCGCCCGCCGAGGCCGCCACCGCGCCGGTGCTGGTCACCGCCGCGCAGTGGACGCAGATGCGTGCCGAGGGTGCGCGCTCGCCGCTGTTCGCCAAGGAACAACAGCGTGCCGAACAGCGCGTGCGCGCGATGATGAAGGCCGGCATCGACGTGCCGGTGCCCAAGGACAAAGGCGGCGGTTACACGCACGAACAGCACAAGCGGAATTACCAGGCCATCCAGGCCGCCGGCGCGCTGTATCGGCTGACCGGTGACAAGGCCTATGCCACCTTCGCCCGCGACCTGCTGCTGGGCTACGCCAAGCTCTACCCGGGGCTGGGCGCGCACCCGCAGGGCCGCGGCCAGATTCCCGGCCGGCTGTTCTGGCAGACCCTCAACGATTCGGTCTGGCTGGTCAGCGCGGCGCAGGGCTACGACGCGATCCGCGACACGCTCAGTGACGCGGATCGCAAGACGATCGACGACAACGTGTTCCGCGCGATGGCCGATTTCCTGTCCGGCACGCCGGAAAATTTCGACAAGATCCACAACCACGCCACCTGGGCGGTCGCTGCCGTGGGCATGACCGGCTACGTGCTGCGCGATACCAGCTACGTCGACAAGGCCCTGCAGGGCAGCAAACGCGATGGCAGCGCCGGCTTCCTGAAACAGGTGGATCAGCTGTTCTCGCCGGACGGGTATTACGAAGAAGGCCCGTACTACCAGCGCTATGCGCTGGCCCCGTTCATCCTGTTCGCCAACGCCATCGAGCGCAACGAACCGCAACGCGGCATCTTCAAGCGCCGCGATGGCGTGCTGCTCAAGGCCGTGGATGCGCTGGTGCAGAGCAGCTACGGCGGCTACTTCTTCCCGATCAACGACGCCATTCTCGACAAGGGCCTGGACACCGAGGAACTGGTGGCCGGCATCGATATCGCCTACGCGCAGACCGGTGATTCACGCCTGCTGTCCGTCGCCAAAACACAGAAGCGCGTGCTGCTCTCGCCCGAAGGCCTGCAGGTGGCCCAGGCACTGGCAGACAACAAGGCCAAGCCGTTCGCCTTCGTACCGACCCTGCTGCGCGATGGCCCGGACGGCACCGAAGGCGCACTGGCGATCCTGCGCATGGGCGGCGAGAACGGCCAGGCGCTTGTGATGAAGAACACCAAGCAGGGCATGGGGCACGGTCACTTCGACAAGCTCAACTGGTTGTTCTACGACAACGGCCAGCGTGTGGTCACCGATTACGGCGCCGCGCGTTTCCTCAATATCGAAGCCAAGGCCGGTGGCATCTACCTGCCGGAGAACAGCAGCTGGGCCCGGCAGACCATCGCGCACAACACGCTGGTGGTGAACGAACAGAGCCACTTCGGCGGCGACTGGAAGCAGGGCCAGCCACTGGCGCCGACACCGCTGCTGTTCGCGGTCAGCGACGACACCCAGATCGCCTCGGCACGGATGGAGGGCGCCTATGACGGGGTCAGCTTCACCCGCACCCAGGCCCTGCTCTCGCACCCTGCGCTGGGCGAGCCGGTGGTGCTGGACCTGCTGCGCGTCACCGGCACCAAGGCGGCGCGCTATGACCTGCCGCTGCACTTCAACGGTCACATCATGGACGTGGGCTTCAAGACGCAGTCCGCGGTCGCCGCACGTCCGGTGCTGGGCAAGGCCAACGGCTACCAGCATGTGTGGATCGATGCGGCCAGCGAGCCGACCCGCGACGCACGCAGCCTGACCTGGCTGCTGGACGGTCGCTTCTATACATACCGCTTCGCCAGCACCGCGCCCTCGCGTGCGTTGATCGGCGAGAGCGGCGCGAATGATCCCTCGTTCAACCTGCGCCGTGAGCCGATGCTGCTGCAGCGGGTGGATGGCCAGGCCGCCACCACGTTCTACGGCGTGCTCGAACCGCACGGCCAGTACGACGGCACCGCCGAAACCGTGCGGGGCGCCAACAGCCGCATCGACCGCCTCACCCACTACCGCGGCAAGGATGCAGACGTGCTGGTGCTCGACCTGGCAGGCGGCAAGCAGCTCGCCGTGGGCATCGCCGATGATCCGGCCAAGGGCGGATCGCATGAAGTCAGCGGCGGCGGACACAGCTGGCGCTGGGACGGTGGCTGGAAGCGCTTCGATACCGGCACCCGTACCGGCAAGGACGGCAAATGAAGGTCACCACGCAGGCCCGCACCTATGTCCGTTGGCTGATCGTGGCGCTGATCGCCATTGCCACGGTGATCAACTACATCGACCGCAACGCGTTGGCCGTGATGTGGCCGCAGATTTCCAAGGACGTCGGTGCGACCAAGGAAGACTACGCGCTGCTGGTCACGGTGTTCATGCTGTTCTACGCCGCCGGCCAGTTCGTGTTCGGCCGCCTGTTCGACATCATCGGTACGCGCCTGGGCTTCGCGCTGTCGATCGCGGTGTGGTCGATCTCGATCGCGCTGCACTCGGTCACCCATTCCATCCTGTCCTTCAGCATCGTGCGCGCCATGCTCGGCATCAGCGAAGCCGGCGCGTGGCCGGGTGCGGTCAAGGCCAATGCCGAGTGGTTCCCGGCGCGTGAGCGTGCGCTGGCACAGGGCGTGTTCAATGCCGGCGCGTCGATCGGCGCGATCGTGTCGGCACCGCTGATCGCCGTGCTGTTCCTGTGGCTGGGCTGGCGCGGCACCTTCATCCTGATCGGTGCGATCGGCTTCATCTGGCTGCTGCCGTGGCTGATCATCTACCGCGCCGGCCCGGACAAGCACCCGTGGGTGAGCGCGGCCGAGCGCGCGTTGATCCTGGATGCACCCACCGAACAACCAGCCGTGCCGGTCCCCGAGTACGTGCCCAGCATGCGCCAGCTGCTGGGCCATCGGCAGACCTGGGGCATCCTGATCTCGCGGTTCTTCCTGGACCCGATCTGGTGGCTGTTCGTGTCCTGGCTGCCGCTCTACCTGGCCGATACCTTCGGTTTCGACATCAAGCAGATCGGCATCTTCGCCTGGGTGCCGTATGTCGGCGCGATGATCGGCAGCCTCGGCGGCGGCTGGTTGTCCGGGCGCCTGATCGGCGCCGGCTGGAGCGTGGACAAGGCCCGCAAGGTGGTGATCACCCTGGGCGGCGCGATCATGGCCCCGGCGCTGCTGGGCGCGGTGCTGGCCACCGATCCGGTCTGGGCCGTGGTGACCATCGCCTTCGTACTGTTCGGCTTCCAGATCGCCATCGGCAACATCCAGACCCTGCCCGGCGACATCTTCAGCGGCAAATCGGTCGGCTCGGTCGCCGGCCTGGGCGGCATGGCCGCGGTGGCCGGCACGCTGATCACCACCTGGCTGGTGCCGGCGATGACCCACGAATCCTACGCACCCATTTTCATCCTGGTGGCCGCCCTGGTGCCGGCCTCCCTGCTGGCGCTGTGGCTGGTCACCGGTCGCGTGGAAAAACTCCACGGCCCGGTCGAGCGCCGCTGAGCCCGCTTCTTCCCTTTCCCCCAACGCATCAAAGGAGTGTTTCATGACCCAATTCAAGGACAAGGTGGCGATCGTCACCGGTGGCGGCCGCGACATCGGCCGCGAGATCTCGCTCAAGCTGGCCGCGGCCGGTGCCAAGGTCTGCATCAACTACGCCAACGACGAAGCCAGCGCGCAGGAGACCCTCAAGCAGGTCGAAGCCGCCGGCGGCACCGCGATCGTGCATCGCGCCGATGTCACCGATGCCAAGGCCGTGGCGGCCATGGTCGCTGCGACCCAAGCCGCGTTCGGCCCGCAGATCGACGTGCTGGTGAACGTCGCCGGTGGCATGGTCCAGCGCCGTCCGCTGGCCGAGATCGATGAGGCGTTCTTCCACAAGGTGATGGACCTCAACATGAGCTCGGTCTACCTGACCACGCATGCGGTGGTGCCGCACATGCCCGAAGGCGGCGCGATCGTGAACTTCGCCTCGCAGGCTGGGCGCGATGGCGGTGGCCCGGGCGCGGCGATCTACGCCACAGCCAAGGCTGCTGTGATGACTTTCACCCGCGCCATGGCCAAGGAACTGGGCCCGCGCGGCATCCGTGTCAACGCACTGTGCTGCGGCATGATCGCCACCCGCTTCCATGACGAATTCACCAAGCCGGAAGTGCGCACCGCCGTGGCCGGCAACACCCCGCTGCGCCGCCAGGGCCGACCGCAGGAAGCCGCCGATACCGCGGTGTACCTGGCCTCGGATGCGGCCGGTTTCATCACCGGTGCCAACGTCGACGTCAACGGCGGCACCTACTTCTCCTGATTGACCCGCTGACCGCCTGGGAGGGCCGCCATGCTGCGCTGGATCACTGCATTCTCTCTTGCACTTGCCACCAGCGCTGCGGCGCTGCCCGCCCAGGCCCAGGTCTGGGTGCCGGCCTGGACCGCCTCGCCGGCGCCGGATCGTCTTGATGGCACCCCCGAGGCCCCGGTGCAGTTCGCCAACCAGACCGTGCGCCAGGACATGCGCCTGGCCAGTTCGGCCCGCGCCCTGCGCTTCCGCATCAGCAATGAACTCGGCCAGGCCCCGCTGCATATCGGCGGGGCCTCGGCCCACCTCACCGGCACCGCCACCGCGGCCAAGCCGGTCACCTTCAATGGTCGCGGCGAGATCGTGGTGCCGGTTGGCGCTGCGCTGCTCAGCGACCCGGTCGCGATCACGGCGCCGGCGCTGGCCGACATATCGTTCACCGTGTATTTCCCGGATGCCACCCGCCCGGCCGTGCGGCGTACCGCGCTGCGCATCGCCGACGGCCGCCAGGCCACTGTGGGCGACGCGGTCAAACTCGCCTACCGGCAGAACGTGGTCTCCGCCGTGCTCGCCGAACGCACGCGCACGCCGATCGTGGTGGTTGCCCTCGGCGACTCCATCACCGAAGGCGCCACCGCCACCCGCGGCAGCAATGGCGACTGGCCTGCACTGCTGTCCGCCCGTCTGCAGCAGGCGTGCCCGGATCAGGTGGTGGTCGTCAACGCCGGCATCAGCGGCAACAAGGTCATGGACCACGGCCGCAGCCACAGCGCGCTGGCGCGGCTGGACCGCGATGTGATCGCGCTGCCGAACGTGGACCGCGTGATCCTGTTCGAAGGCATCAACGACATCCGCCATGATGGCGGCACCCCACCCGTGGCCGGCCGCAACGCAGAGGACATGGTGCTGGGCTACCGGCAGATCGCCGAGCGCCTGCACAGCAACGGCATTCGCCCGATCGCCGCCACGATCACGCCCTTCGGTGGTTCGGACCGGTACGAGCCGATCGCCGCCGCCACCCGCACCACGCTCAACAGCTGGATGCGCGGCGGGCGCAGCGGTTTCGATGGCCTGATCGACTTCGACCAGATCCTGCGCGATCCGTCCAATCCGGAGAACCTGCCCGAGGAGATCACCCGCGACCACCTGCATCCCAACGACGAGGGCTACCGGCGGATGGCCGAGGGGATCGATCTGGCGCTGCTCGGGTGCCCGGCGCGATGAGTGCCCTGACCTTCCAGGTTGCGGCCGAGAATGGCCAGCGTTGGGACGCGCTGGCGCTAGGCGAGGTGATGCTGCGCTTCGATCCCGGCGAAGGCCGGATCCGCAGCGCCCGCCAGTTCAACGTGTGGGAGGGCGGTGGCGAGTACAACGTCGCCCGCGGCCTGTGCAGCACCTTCGCCCATCGCACCGGGGTGCTCACCGCCCTGCCGCGCAACGAGTTGGGCCTGCTTGCACAGCAGCTGATCCAGGGCGGCGGGGTGGATGCCAGCCAGATCGTGTGGCGCGACTATGATGGCATCGGCCGCAACACCCGCATGGGCCTGAACTTCACCGAGCGCGGTTTCGGGGTGCGTGCGCCGCTGGGTATTTCCGATCGCGCGTACTCGGCGGCCTCGCAGCTGCAGCCGGAGGCGTTCGACTGGGATGCGCTGTTCGGGCAACACGGCGTGCGCTGGCTGCACACCGGTGGGATCTTCGCCGCGCTGTCCGAGCACAGCGCGCAGACCGCGATCACCGCGGTGCGGGCCGCACGCCGGAACGGCGTGGCGGTCTCCTACGATCTCAACTACCGCGCCAGCCTCTGGAACAGCCATCCCGACCCGGATGCCGCGCGTCACGCCAACTGCGCCATCGCGGCCGAGTGCGATCTGTTGATCGGCGATGAGTATTCGTTCGCCGCGTGCCTGGGGATGGACCTGAGCGATCTTGGTCGCCGCCACACGCCGATGGATGTCGGTCCGGCGGAGGCAGCCGCCGTGCGCGCGATGGCGCAGTTCCCGGCGCTGCAGGCGGTGGCGTTCACGCTGCGCGACGCCGCCAACGCCGCCCGCCACGGCTGGGCCGGTGCGCTGCGCACACGGTCGCAGCTGTATGTCTCCGACGCACGCGAAGTGGATCTGCTCGACCGTGTCGGCGGCGGCGATGCCTTCGTGGCCGGCGTGGTGCATGCCCTGCTCAGCGGCAAGGGCGAGCAGGCGGCCGTGGATCTGGGTGCGGCACATGGCGCGCTGGCGATGTCCACGCCGGGCGACTACGCCATCACCAGCCTGGCCGAAGTAGAGGCCGTGGCGCGGGGAGATGGCGCCGCCGCACGACGCTGAGCGCCCTGCGCGCGAGGACTCAGTGCGCGATCGAGAGGTGTTCCAGGGCCTTGCGCGTAGAGAGTGTCAGCGGCGCGGGCAGTGCATCGGCGGTGAACCAGCCCAGCCCGAGCAGTGCCTCGGGCTCCTGCACGGACGCGATCGTGGTGTCCTGGGCGCGCACCAGATACACCGGGGCGACCCAGTGCTGGGCAAGCGCCGGCTCGAAATGATCGACCACGCATAACAGACGCTCCACCGTCACCTGGAGTGCGGTCTCCTCCTCCACCTCACGGATCACCGCGTGTTCGACGGTTTCCATCCAATCGACCTTGCCACCGGGCAGCCCCCAATGCCCCTGCTCGGGCGGACGCCCACGCTGGACCAGCAGGATCGCGCCGTCGGCGCGCTGGATCACGGCACCACAGCCGAGGCGAGGCTGCTGCAGATCGGAGGACGGGGGCATTGGGCATCTCCATGAGGGTGCCGCATTATCCCTCGCGCCCGCTGCGGACATCGCGCTCACGAAAAAGGCCCGGCAATGCCGGGCCTTTCCTGCCACGCCGGTCAGGCACGTGGCGATGCGGTCACGCTGGGATTACCAGCTGAAGCGCGGGCCGACCGACCATTCCTTGTCACCATGGCGATCCATCTTGATGTCGCCGTTGATGCCCCAGTTCTGGTTCAACTTCACCTGGCCACCCAGGCGGCCGTAGAACTGGCCATCCGGATTGACGCCGTGCTTCTTGCTGTAATCCTCGTAGCCGGCCATGGCATAGACTTCGGCGTGCTGGCCGAACGCGGTACGGATACCGGCTTCAGCGCTGTAGCCGTTGAAATCCAGGCCTTCCTTCGGGTCGAACTTGTTGTAGGCAACGCGGCCCACGAAGTCGGTGCTGTTGCCGATTTCCTGGTTGTAGCCGACGCCGACGCGCCACTGGTCAACCTTGAAGTTGCCGATGTCGGTCTTCTGCTGGTTGTACTCACCGAAGGCGTGGAAGTTCGGCAGGAAGGCATAGGAACCCTTCACGCCCCAACCGTCGGCCTTGCCGCCATCTGCGTCGGTCTTGACGTAGTCGGCTTCAGCGTAGTTGTAGGACAGGCCTTCAGCCGCCGAAGCGGTGAACGGGAGGGCGGCGGCCAGGGCCAGAGCAATCAACGAAGTCTTCATGGGGGTACACCTTTATGTCTTGGACTACTTGCACCCGGCATGGAGGCCGGACTGCATCGGGAATGTAAATTCTCCGTTATTCGACACAACCCGCCCTGAAGTTGACCGCGTCGACAAAAGTGAATTTTAGGGCGCCGTTCAGACGCGCTCTGGCATACGCGCGTGGCCTTTTTCAGGCGATGAGGACGTGAATGCCCGTCCTGCGCGGCGATCACGCGGGTAACTGAAAAGGGGCGGGGCGAAGGCCACGCGCGGGAACCGCGCGGGGAAAGGATTCTGGTCACGACGGTGCCCTTTCGGGGCGTCACGCGCTGGGGAAGCCGCTCTTGGGGAGTTATCGGCTAACGCGTCCATCCTCCTGGATGCACCGAGGTCCGTGCCGTGGGGCGTTGGACCGCAGGGCGCCGTGGGGCGTCCTGCCCGGCAAGGCCATCATGTGCTGAATGCGTCAGCTGGCCTATCAGGATGTTCCGCACCATGACTCAGAGTTTTCTGACGTTTGTCCCGAAGGCCGCCGAAATTGGCGGATTGGATGCTGAATTTGTTCACTTCGTGACCGTCCTGGACAGATTCACCGCCCGCAACGGCCACCGCGCGCACTGTCGATGTTCCATCCCCCGGTTCGTCGTATGTCATGAAGGCGCCCATCCCGGCGCGTCATCTGGAGCTTTTGCCATGGCCTATATCGATGGTTTTGTACTTGCCGTGCCGACCGCGAACAAAGCGAAATTCCTGGAACACGCGCACATGGGCGATGCGATCTGCATCGAGCATGGTGCGCTGCGCGTGGTGGAGTGCTGGGGCGACGATGTCCCGCACGGCAAGCAGACCGACTTCCATCGCGCGGTAGCGGCCAAGGATGATGAGGCCGTGTTGTTCTCCTGGATCGAATGGCCGGACAAGGCCACGCGCGATGCCGGCATGCAGAAGATGATGGAGGACCCGCGGATGAACCCGGAGAACAATCCGATGCCGTTCGACGGTAAGCGGATGATCTACGGCGGCTTCGTGCCGGTGGTGGAACTCAAGAGCTGAGCGGTTCTGCTATCGCTCAACGCGGGTGTGCGGATTCGTCGTCGCTCTGGAATCCGCCGCCCGTGCCGCCACCGCCGCCCATTCCTCCACCACCACCGCCGGTTTTTCCACTGCCTTTTTCTGCCGCATCGCCCTTTCCCTTCGCACCGGCCGAGGGCCGTGCGGGACCCTGGCGCGGGATGGTGACCGTGGTTGGAATCGGATCCAGGTCCAGCGCCTGACGGATGAAGTCACGCAGCGACACCACCAGCTCGGCCGTGGGAACGAGGCGACCCTGGGCCATCTCGTTGGCGGCGTGAGCGGCCAGGCGCACCTGCTCGTCGGTGCCCAGCAGCACGATGTCCGACAGGGCCGCTTCCACCGCATCACGGATCCGCCGCGCACGCTCGCCACCGTTCTCGGCCTCCGCCGGCAGGTGCAGCGCATCGCCGTCTTCGCTGCCGTCGGGCAGCGCGCGGAAATCCCGGCGATGGCGTGGATCGACATCGAGCGTGCCGGTGAATGAGCCGCCAAGGACCTTGTAAGCGGCGATCAGCGTACGCAGACGCTCGTTGATCTGACGATTCTCGCGTTCGCGGCGCTGCTGCATGGTCTGCATGACCAGGAGCCGGATGCCGACGCCGATCAACGTAATGATCGCCAACCCGACCAGGGTGGAGAGCATGGCCTGCCAGGAGCTGAAGTCGAGACCGCGCATTGCATCTTCCCGTGAACGTGTGCCGGTCAGGTTAGCAACAGACGCAGGGAGGTGATGGTGATGGCCGGGTCCGGGAGCCTGATCGCACAGTGACGCGATGCGCTCGACCGGGATGCCAACATGACCGTGGGCGGGCACAGGCCCACCCCACCATGCCGCTCCCGCCCTCAGGCAGGAGCAGCACGTTACAACTTACTTACTTGCGCGCGCGCTTGGCCGGCGCCTTGCGTGCAACCGGCTTGGCGGCAGCACGCTTGGCCGGGGCGGCCTTGCGGGCCGGAGCCTTCTTCGCCGGGGCCTTCTTGGCCACAGCCTTCTTGGCGGTAGCGACCTTCTTGCCGACGATCTTCTTGGCCGCTGCGGTCTTCTTGGTCACGGCCTTCTTGGCGGTGGCGACCTTCTTGCCAACCGACTTGCGGGCGACGGCGGTCTTCTTGCCGGCCACCTTCTTGGTGGTCGCGGTCTTCTTGGTCACCGCCTTCTTGGCGGTCGCCGACTTCTTGACCACAGCCTTCTTGGCGGTGGCGACCTTCTTGCCGACGGTCTTCTTGGCGACGGCGGTCTTCTTGCCGGCCACCTTCTTGGCCGCTGCGGTCTTCTTGGTCACGGCCTTCTTGGCGGTCGCCGACTTCCTGGCAACAGCGGTCTTGGCAGCGGCGACCTTCTTGCCGACGGTCTTCTTGGCGGCAGCGGTCTTCTTGGTCACGGCCTTCTTGGCGGTCGCGGTCTTCTTGGCGACAGCCTTCTTGGCGGTGGCAACCTTCTTGGTCACGGTCTTCTTGGCAGCAGCCGCCTTCTTGGTCACGGCCTTCTTGGCGGTCGTGGCCTTCTTGCCGGCAGCCTTGGTGGTCTTGGTCACGGCCTTTTCAGCGGTGGCCTTCTTCTTGGCGACCTGCTTCTTGATGGCAGTGGCTTCGGCCTTGGCGTTCTTCTTGGCCGCTTCCAGCTTCTGCTTGGCGGTGGCCAGGGTCTTGCCGACCGACTTGGCCGCCTTGTCAGCCTTCTTGGCGACGGTCTTCTCGACCTTGGTCACGGCCTTCTTGACCTTGGCGACCTGGGTGGTGGCCGCCTTGCGGGCGCGCTTGGCGGTCTTCTTGACCGAAGCGACGGCATCTTCCGCAACGTGTGCGATGGTCTCGCCGACGTTGGTGGCGGTTTCTTTTGCATCTTCGACGGTCTGCGAGAGAACCGTGGTCACACCATTACCGTTGCTCATTGAGTGCCTCCTGAGGGGCCTGGTTAGTCAAATCGCTGGCGATGCTATACCGGCGCGGTCCATCGTGGAACGGTCTTGATGCGATGCTCGTGCCACGCCGACAGTAGCACCCCCATCGTCGGCAGCAAGCAACGCACCAGCCACTTGCACGAAACCCCTTGAAAACAGCATCAGCGCTCCAGCGCGTGGCGCACGCGATGTGTCTCGATGCGCATGTCGGCTGCATTCAATGAGCCCATGATTGATCGTCGCACTTGATCCATTCCCTGCCCTCGCACCCGGCATTTGCGCTGGTTTCGATGACGCGGATGCGCCTTGCGGGTGCATGACCCGGGTGCGCCTGGACGTTGCCAGGCACACCACACCGCCCTCCTTCGCACCTCGCCACCGGCCCATATCGGCCCCGCCATCCGTGCCCAGGCAACGTCACCGCAAGGCCGACGACGTGGCGAATTTCATCCAAGGTTTAGCCGATTGCGGACACACTCATTCAGGTTGAATTACCGTATACGTGTTTTCCCTGCCCCGTCCCCTCCGACACGGAACCGCCGGACCATGCGACCGCTCCCGACCCTGCTCACGCTCGCCCTCGCCGCTGCCTTCGGCGGGTTCACCGCCACGGCCATCAACGCGCACCTGGACAACCGTGCCGAAGCGGCGCCGGCCGCGTACACGATTCCAACCACGGCCGCGCTGCCCGCAGCGATCGCCGGCCAGGCGGTGCCCTCGCTGGCGCCGATGCTGGAGCGGGTGATGCCGGCAGTCGTCAGCGTCAACACCAAGCAGGTGGTGCGCGTGCGCAACCCCTATTTCAACGACCCGTTCTTCCGCCGGCTGTTCCCGGAAGTGCCGCAGGAACGCATCAACGAATCACTGGGCTCGGGCGTCATCATCGATGCCGCCGAGGGCCTGGTGCTGACCAACCATCACGTCATCGACAACGCCGACGACGTGCAGGTGACCCTGGCCGACGGGCGCACGGTGAAGGCTGAATTCATCGGCTCCGATGCCGATACCGATGTCGCGTTGATCCGCATTCCGACCGGCAACCTGACCGAGATCAAGCTCGGCGACAGCGCCCAGCTGCGCGTGGGCGACTTCGTGGTGGCGATCGGCAACCCCTTCGGTTTCAGCCAGACGGTCACCTCCGGCATCGTCTCTGCGGTGGGCCGCAGCGGCATCCGCGGGCTGGGCTACCAGAACTTCATCCAGACCGATGCCTCGATCAACCCGGGCAATTCCGGCGGTGCGCTGGTCAACCTGCAGGGGCAACTGGTCGGCATCAATACCGCCAGTTTCAATCCGCAGGGCAGCATGGCCGGCAACATCGGCCTGGGCCTGGCGATCCCCTCCAACCTGGCGCGCGATGTGGTCGACCAGCTGGTCAAACACGGCGTGGTGGTGCGTGGCACGCTCGGCATCGAGGCGCAGAACCTGACCCAGCAGATCGCGCAGGGCCTGGGCCTGACCGAGACGCGGGGCGCGCTGGTGACCCGCGTGCTGGCCGGGTCCAGTGCCGCGGCCGCCGGACTCAAGCCGGGCGATGTGGTGGTGTCGGCCAACGGCCAGCGCGTGGACAGTGCCCAGGCGCTGCACAACGTGGAAGGCCTGCAACCGGTCGGCAGCACGCTGACCCTGGACGTGCGCCGTGAGGGCAAGCCGCTGCAGATCAAGGCCACGCTGAAAGAACAGGCACGCGCGGTCACCGGCGAGTCGCTCGATCCGCGCTTGGGCGGGGCCACCTTCGTCGATCTGCCCGAGTCGCTGCGCCAGGCCGGTGTCAGCGGGGTGTTGGTCAGTGACGTCAAGCGCGGCAGCCGCGCGGCAGCCTCCGGGCTTGCGCAGGGCGACGTGATCACCGCGGCAACGGCAGGTGAGTTTGCCGACCTCGCCAGCTGGCGCGCCAACTTCCAGCAGCGCCCGGCGCAGCTGGTGCTCAGGATCATCCGGGGAAATGGCGGCGGCCAGCTGGTGATGCGCTGAACGCGGCGTCAGCCGTAACGTCGCTTACACCCGGCCGATGCTATTACCTTGTGTTCGTTGCCGTCGGATCGTCCGCGGTCACCTTCCCCATCGCATAGCAGGAGATACACGATGAGCCCCACCAATACCGAGAACCTGAAGGAACACCTGGGCGAAGCCGGCTCGCACCTGAAGTCGGCGGCCACCGCTGCCGGCGGTGCGATCAAGGGCGCCACCGGCGCTGCCGGTGATGAGCTGCGCCTCGGCAAGGCCAACGTCAAGGCCGAGCTGTCCGATACCGCGCTGTCCGGTCTGGCCGCAGCCGAGTTCGGTGGTGCCGCCGCCAAGGAACAGGTCGATGCACTGATGGACAAGGGCAAGGACCTGGTCGACAGCGCCGCCGAACTGATCCGTGAGCGTCCGCTGGCCTCCTTCGGCGTCGCCTTCGCCGCCGGCTGGATCATCGCCAAGCTGGCCCGCAGCGGCGGCGACAAGTAAGCAGCGGCGTGAGCGATCAAGCCCAGTCGCCCGCCCCCGGTGGCGCGGATACCCCGCCACCGGACAGCGGTGAAAAAGCACCCCGCCTGGACGAGAGCATCCGCCAGGTGGGTGAGGCCGGCCGCGAGACGGTGGATTCGGCCAAGCACACGCTGCGCTCCCTGCGACGGTTGGCCTCGGCCGACTTCGCATTGGCGCGCAGCGCGTTTGGCCGGGCACTGGCCTGGGCCGGCGTGGCGATCGTATTCGGCGCGTCGGCCTGGTTGTTGCTGGCCGGTACGCTGATCGCCCTGATGCAGCGATGGGGCCTGTCCTGGTTCCATTCGCTGCTGATCACGTCGATCGTCAGCCTGCTCGTCACCGGTTACGCGATGTGGCGGGTCTCGTTCTTCTTCCGCCATACCGGCATGCATGCCACCCGCCGCCAGTTGTCGCGGCTGGGCCTGTATGACGAACCGAGCGATGAAGATCCCGATGCCGACGTGGATACCACGGGGGTGAAGCGATGAACTTCGAAGCCTTGCGGCAACGCGTCCAGCGTGCCGAGCTGGTGGTGGCGGTGCGGGTGGAGAAAACCCGCAGCAGCTGGTTCACCCTCAGCACCGTCTGGCGTACCGGATGGACACCGCTGCGCATCATCACCGTCGGTCTCGCCGGCGGCTTCCTGGCCGGCAAGCTGGAGCCGACCGGGCTCGGCGCGAAAGTGCAGGGCGCGCGTTGGCTGCAGATGATCGGCTCGGTCTCCAATCTGGTGGCCAGTACCCAGGCCGCGTTCGCCTCGATGCAGGCCAGCGAAGCGGCTGACACCGCCGAGCAGGCGGCCGACAAGGTGGATGACGCCACCGATCAGGCGCCGCGTCAGGCGGCTCGGGCTCCGGCAGCAGCCGCGCCACGGCTCACTCCGGAACGGCGTGCCGATCCGGCCTCGCCGCATCAGCCGCAACCGGCGGAAGCCGCCACGGACCTGTCCGAACGCTGATCGCACCGCGCTCGGACGCACTATCCAAAGGCCCTGCGATACCCGTCGCGGGGCCTTTCTTCGTCTGCACGCCCCCCACACGCCATGCGCACCCGGCTTGCCCAATAATGACGCTCCTTTCCAGTGTGCGACCTGCATGAGCGTTCCGGTATCCCCTTCCGCTGAAGCCGCTGTCGCACCTTCCCCGCCCCGGCCACGCGCGCCGATGTCGCTGGTGATCCTGGCCACCCTGGCGGTGGCCTTTACCCTGTGGGCGGCGCAGGACGTGGTGCTGCCGATCCTGCTGGCGATGTTCTTCGCGCTGGTCGGCAACCCGATCCTGCGGGTGCTGCAGAAGATCTGGATCCCCCGTTTCCTCGGTGCGGTGCTGGTGCTTGGCGTGGGCCTGAGCGGCGCTGCCGCACTGGGCGTGCAGTTGGTGGGCCCGGCGATGGAGTGGGCCCAGGAGGCACCGCAGCAGCTGCGCAAGGTCGCCCGCCAGGTACAGAACCTGACCAAGCCGGTGCAGCAGGCCAACCAGGCCGCCGAGAACTTCGCGCGGGTGGCCGGTGGCGAAGGCAGCCGCCGGGTGCAGATCGTGCGCACCCAGATGGATGATCCGTACAAGGTCCTGACCCGTGCACCACGGTTGGCTGCTTCGGTGCTGGCGGTGGTGCTGTTGACCCTGTTCTTCATGATTTACGGGCAGAGCCTGCAGAAGCACGCCATCGCCCTGTTCCCCAGCCGCCAGCAGCAACGGTTCACGACCGACATCCTGCGTTCGATCGAACGCGAGGTGTCCCGCTATGTGCTGACCATCACCGTGATCAACACGCTGGTCGGCCTGGTGTTCGCCGGCATCCTGCTGCTGCTCGGCATCTCGCTGCAGGAGGCGCTGCTGTGGGGCACCGTGGCGGCGCTGCTGAACTTCGCGCCGTATGTGGGACCGCTGATCGGCGTGGCGCTGATGCTGCTGATGGGCTTCGTGGAGTTCAGTGATCCGTTCCAGGCGCTGCTGCCGGCCGCGTGCTATCTCGCCCTGCATACCGTCGAAGGCCAGGTGGTGACGCCGATCGTGCTCGGCCGCCGGATGGCGATCTCACCGCTGATCCTGATCCTGGCGCTGATGGTGTTCGGCTGGCTGTGGGGCATGATCGGCCTGCTTCTGGCGGTGCCGCTGCTGGTCTGCATCAAGCTGGTGCTGGCGCGGCTGGATGGCACCCAGGGCTGGGCCAAGCTGCTGGAATAAGCGGTTCAGGGCAAGGATACGGCTGGGCGCGCGATCCCCGGTGCTGCCAGAATACCGGCACCTTTTCGGATGGATCCCGGCCCTGATGTCTTCCCTCGCTGTCCGTTGCCTCGCCCTCGCCGGCCTTGTCACCCTTGCTGCCCCGACGTTGGCCGCTCCCCCACCCAGCGCCGAGGTGGCCAGCCGCCAGCTGATCGAGGCGGTCACCTGCAAGCGTCACCTGACGCCTGCGCAGTTCGCCGCGCTGGCAAAGGTGCTCAAGCCGACCGAGCTGCAGGCGTACGGCGAACTGTCCGATGGCGAGTATGCGCTGACCAAACCATTGCTCGTGCTGGGCCAGCCGGTGAACCGCCTGCACCTGTACGACGGCGCCAGCGGCGAGGACAGCATCGACAGCTATACCGCCTACTTCAGCACGGCCGGTATCGACCAGATCGCAGCGCTGGCGAAGATTCCGCGCAATGAAGCCGGCGACTACACGCTGGAAGTGGGCCGCCACGACCTGAGCGTGCGGCAGGACGAGGGCCAGGCATCCATCGCCTGCTCCTACGACCTGCGCTGAAGCACCTCACCTCGGCGCCTGCGCGCGCCATGAAAGCCCGCGCGCGCAGGCGTAGAATGGCGGGGTGAATTTCCCCGTCCAAGCCATCACCCTCGACCTCGACGACACCTTGTGGCCGTTCGCCCCCATCGGCGCCCGCATCGACCAGGTGTTGTACGAGTGGATGCTCCAGCACAGCCCCGCCACCGCCGCGATGTATCCGGTGGCGGCGATGCGCGAACTGCGCGAGCGCTCCTTCCATGACAACCCGCACCTGCACTACGACCTGAGCGCGCTGCGCCGGTTGACGCTGAGCGAGGCGCTGGACAAAAGCGGCGCCGATCCGGCGCTGCTGGAACCGGCCTACGAGGCGTTCTACGCCGCGCGCAACCAGGTGGAGTTCTACCCGGATGCGATGGACGCACTGGCCCGGATCGCCGCGCGCGTGCCGGTCGCCGCGCTCAGCAACGGCAATGCCGACCTGCAGCGGATTGGCGTGTCCCACCACTTCACCTTCCAGCTCGGCTCGCGCGAGCACGGTGCGGCCAAGCCGGCCGCCAGCATTTTCCACGCCGCCTGCGATCGCCTCGGCATCGCACCTGCCCAGGTACTGCACGTCGGCGACCACGCCGAGATGGACGTGGTCGGTGCGATGCAGGCCGGCCTGCGCGGCTGCTGGATCAACCGCGAAGAACACACCTGGACCCACCCTTCACTGCAGCCCGATCTGCAGTTCGACACCCTGACCGGGTTGGCCGACTGGCTGGATGCGAACGCATCCGCCCAGCACGCGTAAGCCGCCGCCCAAGGAGCACTCGAATCCCATGTCCCAGATCAACGGTTTCACTTCCGAGACGCGCAACGCCCTGCCGCTGCACGTGATGACCCGCGAGCAGTACGCCGGCTGGCGTGCGCAGCAATCCGACGCGCTCGGCGCGTGGCTGGATGCGCAGCGGTTCAACGGCAGCGGTGGCAGCGTGGTGCTGCTGCCGGGCGAACACGGCCTGGCCGGCGCCATCGTCGGTGTGGGCGACCCGGGGGATGTCTACAGCTACGCGCATGCGCCGTTCGCGCTGCCCGAAGGCACCGTCTGGACGCTGGCGGATGCACTGGCACCGGAGATCGAGACCCTGCTGCAGCTCGGCTGGGGCCTGGGCAGCTACCGCTTCGCGCGGTATCGCAAACCGAACCGCGCGCCGGCCCAGCTGGCCGCCACGCCCTCGGCTGAAGTGCGCGACGTGATCGCCGCCAGCCTGCGCGTGCGCGACTGGGTCAACACCCCGACCGAAGACATGGGGCCGCAGCAGCTCGAAGACGCCGCGCGCGAGCTGGCCACCGCGCATGGTGCGCAGATCGAGGTGATCACCGGCGATGCGTTGCTGGAGCAGAACTTCCCGTCCATCCACGCGGTGGGCCGCGCCTCGCATCGCGCGCCGCGCCTGATCGTGCTGCGCTGGGGCAACCCGGGCCAGCCGCATGTGGCGCTGGTCGGCAAGGGCGTGTGCTTCGATACCGGCGGGCTGGACATCAAGCCGGGCGACGGCATGCGCAACATGAAAAAGGACATGGGCGGCGCCGCGCACGCACTGGGCCTGGCCGGCCTGATCATGGCCCAGCAGTTGCCGGTGCAGCTGACCCTGCTGATCCCGGCGGTGGAAAACGCGATCGGTCCGGATGCGTTCCGCCCGGGCGAAGTGATCGCCACCCGCAAGGGCCTGAGCATCGAGATCGACAACACCGACGCCGAAGGGCGCGTGATCCTCGCCGATGCACTGACCTATGCCAGCGAGCAGCAGCCGGAGATCGTGCTCGATTTCGCCACCCTGACCGGCGCGGCCCGCATCGCGCTCGGCCCGGATCTGCCGGCGCTCTTCAGCAACGACGACACCCTGGCCCAGCAGTGGCTGCAGGCCGGTGAATCGGTGCGCGATCCGGTCTGGCGCATGCCGCTGTGGCGCCCGTACCTGCGCTACCTGCACAGCAACATCGCGGATCTGGCCAATGCCGGTTCGCGCATGGCCGGCTCGGTCACCGCCGCGCTGTACCTGGAGCGGTTCATCGCGGAAGGCCAGACCTGGGCGCACCTGGATGTATACGCCTGGAACGACGGCGAACGCCCGGGCCGCCCGGCCGGTGGCGAGGCGCTGGCGCTGCGTTCGGCGTGGGCGATGCTGAAGATGCGGTACGCCTGAGGCTGCACCGGGTAGTACCCGGTACGCGCTGTTCCCACGATCCCCGCTCCGGCGGGGATCGTCGTTTCTGCAGAGTTGTCGAAAATGTGAATATCGGCCTGCGCCGGGTTCTGACACCATGCTCCTGTCGCCCACCCACACGCATCGTGAAGGCAGGAATCCGGACATGTCGCTCTTCGGCTATACCCGCGCTGGTCGCGAACCGGGCGCCCCACGCCCTCCCTCACCGTTGCTGTGGATCGCCCTGATCGCCCTGATCGCCGGCGGCCTGGTGCTGGCCTTTGCCTGGCTGGCCGGCTGGATCGGCCGCGACCGCGTCACCGCGCAGACCTTCACCGATGCCATCGAGGCGACCGGCCCCCCGCAGCCCGGCTTCCGCCGCGCGCATACCAAAGGTGTCTGCGTCAGCGGCGTGTTCCAGGGCACACCGGAGGGCGCGGCGCTGAGTTCGGCACGCGTGTTCCGCCAGCGCCAGGTACCGGTACTGGGCCGCCTCTCGATCGGCGGCGGTGACCCGCATGGCGCCGACAACAAGGCCCGCGTGCGCAGCATGGCGCTGCAGCTGGTCAGCGACGACGGCCAGGAATGGCGCATGGCAATGAACAGCTTCCCGTTCTTCGCGGTGCCCACTGCCGAGGCCTTCCTGGAACAGACCCGCGCCGGCATCCCGGACCCGGCCACCGGTAAACCAGACCCGGCAAAGATGGCCGCCGTGCTGGAGAAGTACCCCTCCGCGCGTGCCTTCCAGCAGTGGGCCAAGACTGCCCCGTGGTCGAACAGCTGGGCCAACACCACCTACAACGGCGTCAACAGTTTCCGCTTCACCGCCACCGATGGCAGCCACCGCTTCGTGCGCTGGAGCATGCGCCCGCAGGCGCCCTTCGAGGACATGACGCCGGAGCAGCGCGCGCAGTCCGACGATGATTTCCTCAGTGAGGAGTTCGCGCAGCGGCTGGCGCAGGGCCCGGTGCGCTGGGATATGTGGGTGACCCTCGCCAACGATGGCGACCCGGTCAATGATCCCTCGCAGGTCTGGCCGGAGGACCGCCGCCAGGTGAAGGCCGGCACACTTACCCTGAGCAGCATGCAGCCGCAGGCCACCGGCGCCTGCCGCGATCTCAATTACGATCCGCTGATCCTGCCCAGTGGTGTAGCGGGCACGGATGATCCCATCCTGGCCGCACGCTCGGCGGTGTATTCGCAATCGTTCAATCGCCGCGAGCGCGAAATCGCCAGCGGCAAAGCACCCGTTGCGACGGGCAAGGAAGGTGCGCGATGAACCGTGATGCCGGCCATTTCAATCTCCTCGCACGCGTCCTGCACTGGCTGATGGCGGCGATGATCCTGACCATGCTGTTCGTCGGTGTGACCATGGTCGCTTCGCTGCACTGGCGGCCGATGCTGATCGATCTGCATCGACCACTCGGCATCGCGATCCTGCTGCTGGTGCTGGTGCGCCTGTACAACCGCCTGCGGCATCGCCCACCGCCGCTGCCAGCCGATCTGCCCGCCTGGCAGGCCGCGGCCGCGCATGCCTCGCACTGGGTGCTGTACGGACTGATGCTGGCGATGCCGCTGGTCGGCTGGGGCATGCTCTCTGCCGGCGGCTACCCGATCGTGATGGGAGGAGGCGTCCACCTGCCGGCGATCCTGCCACACAACCCGGCGCTTTACGCCGCCCTGCGCAACGCACACAGCCTGCTCGCCTATGTGCTGTTCGCCACGGTGGTGATGCACCTGTCAGCGGCGCTGTTCCACCTGTGGGTGCGCCGCGATGGCGTGTTCCAGGCGATGGCGAAGGGGCCGGAGAAAGAGCGCAACGATGATGCCGGATAGATCAGGCTGCCTGGCATCCTGGTAGCCACCGACCGCGTTACAGCCAGCCTTTCTGCCGCGCCAGCCGATACGCTTCGATGCGGTTGGCGACGCCGAGCTTGCCGATGCACTCGGACAGGTAGTTGCGCACCGTGCCGTGCGAGAGGCCGAGCTGGGTGGCGATCTCGCTGGCCGAGCGGCCGTCGCCGGACAGGCGCAGCACCTGACGCTCGCGGTCGTTGAGTGGATCGGCCTGCGACCATGCATCCAATGCCAGCTGCGGGTCGATCGCGCGGCCGCCGTGCTGCACCTGGCGCAGCGCATCGGCCAGGCGCTCGGCCGGGGCGTCCTTGAGCAGGTAGCCGCAGACGCCGGCATCCAGCGCGCGGCGCAGGAAACCCGAACGCGCGAAGGTGGTGACGATCACCACCTTGATCGGCAGCCCCTGGCGGGCGATCCGCTGCGCCAGCTCCAGCCCGGACAGCCCGGGCATTTCGATGTCGGTGACCAGGATGTCCGGTTTGAGCTGCTGCAGCATCCGCCACGCGGCCTCGCCGTCGGCCGCACTGCCGAGCACCTCGATGTCCGGCTCCAGCCCGAGCAGCGCGGACAAGGCGCCACGCACCATCGCCTGGTCTTCAGCGAGCACGATGCGGATCATGATGCGCCCCCGGCAGGCAGCGACGGCGCGGTCGGCACCTCCACCGGCGCCACCACGGCGGTGGTCGCGGCCGGCAAGGTGACCCGCACCGTCACGCAGGTGCCCTCCCCTTTTGCCGACTGCACCGCCAGGGTGCCACGCAGTGCAGCGACGCGTTCGCGCATCCCGGTCAGCCCGTTCCCATCAACGTGGACGCCGCCGCGCCCGTCATCACGGATCTGCATCAACAGACTGCGCCCGTCCTGTTCGAAGGTGATCCACGCCTGCCGCGCCTGCGCATGGCGGGCGACATTCGTCACCGCCTCGCGCAGCACCAGCGACAGCGCACGCTCGGTATCGACCGGCATCGGCGGCGGCGGCGCGTAGTGCAGATGCACATGCTGGTACTCCAGCAGCAATCGGGCCGAAGCCAGTTCGGCGGCCAGATCGCTGGCGCGGATACCGGTCACCGCGCTGCGCACTTCGGCCAGCGCCTGCCGCGCGATCGTTTCAGCCTCGTCCACTTCACGGCGCGAGCCCACCGGATCGCGGTCGGCCAGCTTGCGCGAGAGCTCCAGCTTCAAGGTGATCAAGGACAGCGTATGCCCCAGCAGATCGTGCAGATCGCGGCCGATGCGCTCGCGTTCGGCAGTCGCCGCCAGCCGGCGCACTTCATCCTGGGACAGCTGCAGCGCTGCATCCTGTTCATGGCTCGCGGTTTCGAAATTGACCACCAGGCTGATGATCATTGCCATGCTCGGGATCCAGATCAGCGCCTGCCACGGATAGTGGGCCAACAGACCCACCACCACGAACAACGCGTTCAAGCCCACCAGCTGCAGCAGATAGCGCCCGTAGCCACTGCGGCGCGAGACGCGCAGGGTGACACAGCCGAAAATGAAGTAGCTCACCGCCGAGGGGTACCACGCCAGCGGCACCAGCCCCAGCACCACCATCGACAGCGCATAGCGCGGTGCGTGGCAACGCGGTGCGAGCAGCACCCCGGCGTACAGGACCAGGAACACCGGGTAGGTCAGCAGGGTCAGCGCCGCCCAGCGCCACGTGTAACCACCGCCGAACAACGGCGTCAGGAACACCCACAGCGTCCACAGCAGATGGATCGCATCGACCCACGGCGATCTGCCGCGCCGCAGGTTCTCGGCCACGGCCGAATCCGGCGCAGGGCGCAACAGGGAGGCGGGCCGACTGAAGGACACGGACGATTCCAGGGCAGAACGAACAGGCGCGATCATGCCACTTCAGCCGATCCGCCGCAGGCGGCGCCGTGCCAGCCCAAGCGCCATGACGGTAATGCAGAGCAGCACGGCCACATGCACCCAAGCACTGCCCTGCGCCGGCTGGCCGACCGCCGGCAATGCCAG
This sequence comes from Stenotrophomonas sp. PS02301, assembly GCF_029959485.1. Taxonomy (NCBI): domain Bacteria; kingdom Pseudomonadati; phylum Pseudomonadota; class Gammaproteobacteria; order Lysobacterales; family Lysobacteraceae; genus Stenotrophomonas; species Stenotrophomonas sp. PS02301. The sequence goes on along the minus strand of NZ_JASCOO010000008.1, from coordinate 8,403 downwards.
TTGGGCCAGGTGCCAGGTCGGCCACAGCGGTGCCAGCGAAGGCAGGCCACTGGCGAGGCAATGGATTCAGTCATGGCGGACTCCCGAAGAGGACAGCCACAGCGTCCGTCATCGGCGCGGCCCACCGCAGTGGCCGTCGTCAGCCCATGCGGGTGACAGCTGTCACTGCCGGCGCCGCAGGCTGCCGGGCATGCTGTGCACCACCCCGGCCACCGTGCCGGTTTGCCCCTCGGCCGCCGATGCGGTCACACTCGGCCCGATTCCCCGTCCAGACTCACGATGAACGCATCCGCTGAACTGCTCAAGGAACTCCGCATCGACCGCAAGGCCGGTTCGCCGCCCCCGTCGCCCTCGCGACGTGGCCGCTGGATCGTGCTGGCGATCGTCCTTCTCATTGTGCTGGCCGGCCTGGCCTGGTTCGTGCTCGGCCGCGAGCGCCCGATCGCTGTGACCACCGCGCCCGTGGTGGCGATCCAGCAGGGCGGCGCCAGCAGCTCGGTGCTCGACGCCAGCGGCTACGTGGTCGCCCGGCGCATGGCCACCGTCTCGGCCAAGATCACCGGCAAGGTCCGGGAGGTGATGATCGAGGAAGGCATGCGCGTGGAAGAGGGCCAGGTGATGGCCACACTCGACCCGATCGATGCCAACGCCCAGCGCAGCCTCTCCGCCTCGCAGCTTGAAGCCGCACGCAGCCAGTTGGCCGGGCTGCAGGCCCAGGTGGCCCAGGCCGACGCCGAAGCGGGCCGCCTGCAGGCACTGGTTGGCCAGCAGCTGGTCTCGCGCTCGCAGTACGACCTGGCCATCGCCCAGCGCGACAACCTCCGCGCCCAGCTCAGAACCGCCCAGCGCAACACCACCGTGGCCAGCGATTCGCTGGCGATCGCCGACCTCGGCGTGGACAACAACATCGTGCGCGCGCCGTTCTCCGGCGTGGTCACCGCCAAGGCTGCCCAGCCGGGCGAGATCGTCTCGCCGCTGTCGGCGGGCGGCGGCTTCACCCGCACCGGCATCGGCACCATCGTGGACATGGATTCGCTGGAGATCGAAGTCGAGGTCGGCGAATCCTTCATCGGCCGCGTGCAGCCGAAGATGCCGGTCGAGGCCACGCTCAATGCCTACCCGGACTGGAAAATTCCGGCCGAGGTGATCGCGATCATCCCCACCGCCGACCGCGGCAAGGCCACCGTGAAAGTGCGCGTGGCGCTGAAGACAAAGGACCCACGCATCGTTCCCGAGATGGGCGTGCGGGTCAGCTTCCTGGAGAGCGCCCAGCCTGCCGAAGCCGCCAAACCGCAGGGCGTGCGCGTCCCGGCCTCGGCGATCGTGGAGCGCGAGCAGAAGACGGTCGCCTTCGTGGTCAAGGACGACGCGCGGGTGGAACAGCGCGCGATCACCGTGGGCACCACGCTCAACAACGACCGCCAGGTCACCCGGGGCCTGAGCGCCGGCGAGGTCGTGGTGACCACACCACCGGCCGAGCTGCACGACGGCAGCAAGGTCACCGAAACCCCCTGACGGGTCAGCAGCTGCGTCACGCGAGCCACTCTCACGCTCGCGGCAAGTGCGATTCCCTCGTGCCGTCACGGCGCGCACGGTGGCGGCTGCCCGTCACTGTGGAACCCGGCGGCCCTCGCCCGGACGCGCCGGATGCCCTTTCTTCCCGATCCACGGAGAACCACCCATGTCCACCCTGGTTTCGCTCCGCAACATCACCAAGACCTACCAGCGCGGCCCCGAGAAAGTGCAGGTGCTGCACGGCATCGACCTGGACATCCAGGCCGGCGATTTCGTCGCGTTGATGGGCCCGTCCGGCTCGGGCAAGACGACCCTGCTGAATCTGATCGGTGGGTTGGATACGCCCACCGCCGGCGAGATCGAGATCGAAGGCGAGCGCATCGACCGCATGAGCGGCGGCCAGCTCTCGACCTGGCGCAGCCACCACGTCGGCTTCGTGTTCCAGTTCTACAACCTGATGCCGATGCTGACCGCCCAGAAGAACGTGGAGCTGCCACTGCTGCTCACGCACCTGGGCGCCGCGCAGCGCAAGCGCAACGCGGAGATCGCACTGACCCTGGTCGGCCTGGCCGACCGCCGCAGCCACCGCCCGAATGAACTCTCCGGTGGCCAGCAGCAGCGCGTGGCGATCGCCCGTGCGATCGTCTCCGACCCGACGTTCCTGATCTGCGATGAGCCCACCGGTGACCTGGACCGCCAGTCCGCCGAGGAGATCCTGGGGCTGCTGCAGCAGCTCAACCGCGAACACGGCAAGACCATCATCATGGTCACCCATGATCCCAAGGCCGCCGAGTACGCCACGCACACGGTGCACCTGGACAAGGGCGAACTGGCCGACGCGCCAGCGGCCCACTGACGGAGGATGCGGCGATGAAATACTTCTCGCTGGTCTGGGCACAGCTGTTCCGCAGCAAGACCCGCACCCTGCTGACGTTGTTGTCGGTGGTGGCGGCCTTCCTGCTGTTCGGCATGCTCGATTCGGTCCGGGTGGCGTTCAACTCCGGCGGTGACACCATCGAAGGCGCCAAGCGGCTGGTGGTCTCCTCCAAACTCTCGATCACCCAGAGCCTGCCCCTGCGGCTGCTGCGCGATATCGAAGCCACCCCGGGCGTACGCAAGGTCAACTACGCCATGTGGTTCGGCGGCATCTACCAGGACCAGAAGAACTTCTTCCCGAGCTTCTCGGTCTCGGACAACTACATGGACCTGTACCCGGAGTTCGAGCTGCCGCCCGAGCAGGCCGAGGCATTCAAGAACACCCGCACCGGTGCACTGGTCGGTGAAGCCCTGGCCAAGCGCTTCGGCTGGAAGGTGGGTGACACCATTCCGATGCAGGCCACGATCTTCCCGCGCAAGGGCAGCAACGACTGGCCGCTGGAATTGAGCGGCATCTACCGGGCCAAGGACCGCAACAACGCCGGTGCGGAGAACCAGATGATGCTTCACTGGAGCTACTTCGATGAATCCAACGACTACATCAAGAACCAGGTCAGTTTCTACACCGTGCAACTGGAGAACCCTGCCCACGCCTCACGCGTGGCGCAGGCGATCGATGCGCTGTCGCTGAATTCGGATCACGAAACCAAGTCGCAGACCGAGGCTTCGTTCTCACAGGCCTTCGCCAAGCAGTTCGCCGATATCGGCCTGATCGTCACCGGGATCATGGCCGCGGTGTTCTTCACCCTGGTACTGCTGACCGGCAACACCATGGCCCAGGCCGTGCGCGAGCGCGTCCCGGAGCTGGCGATCCTCAAGACGCTGGGCTTCAAGGATGGCACCGTACTGGTGCTGGTGATGGTCGAGTCGGTGCTGCTGATCGTGCTCGGCGGGCTGATCGGCATGGGCCTGGCCTCGATCGTGATGCCGGTGATCAGCGCCAGCAGCCAGGGCATGATCAGCCTGCCCGGCGTGCCGGCGCAGACGTGGGTGGTGGCGCTGTGCCTGATGGCGGTGATCGGGATCGTGGTGGGCCTGCTGCCGGCATTGCGCGCGCAGCGGTTGAAGATCGTCGATGCACTGGCCGGGCGCTGAGGAGACCACCATGAAGACGCACTGGATGTGGAACGTATTGACCGTAGTGGCGCTGCTGGTCGCCCTGGTGGTGTGGATCGTGCTGCCGTGGTGGATGGTGTTGGCGATCGCGGTGCTGCTGGCCGCGTGGCTGGTGCTGACCCGCAGTGGCCGCTTGTCGCTGGCGGCTGCACGGATCGGCATTGCCAGCCTGCCGCAGCGCTGGGGTGCCTCCTCGGTGATCGTGGTCGGCATCGCCGGCGTGGTCGGGGTGCTGGTGGCGATGCTGGCCATGGGCGATGGCTTCAAGGCCACCCTGGAGCGCAGCGGCAGCGATGACGTGGCGATCGTGCTGCGCGGCGGCTCGCAGGCGGAAACCAACTCGGTGATCATGCGCGACCAGGTCCCGCTGATCGAGAACCTGCCCGGCGTGGCCCGCGGCAGCGACGGCAAACCGCTGATCTCCGCCGAGCTGTCGCAGGTGATCAGCCTGCTCTCGCGCAGCGACCACAGCGATACCAACGTGCAGTTCCGCGGCGTCGGCGAGCAGGCATGGGCCGTGCGCGACAACGTGCGCATCATCGCGGGACGCAGGTTCAAGCCGGGCCTGCGCGAGATCGTGGTCGGCAAGGGCGCGCAGGCGCAGTTCGAGGGCCTGGAGATCGGCAAGACCCTGCAGCTGGGCAAGCAGGAATGGACGGTGGTGGGTGTGTTCGCCTCCAATGACGTGCATGAGTCGGAGCTGTGGTCGGACACGCAGACGTTGTCCACCACGTACAACCGCAGTGCGTATCAGTCGGTCAACGTGCGCACCGAAGGGGCGGCGGGCTTCAAGCAGTTCAAGGACGCCATGGAGGCCGACCCGCGCCTGAAGCTGGATGTGGAGACCACCCGCGACTACTACCGCAAGCAGTCCGGCGGCCTGAGCAAGCTGATCAGCATCCTGGGCACGGTGATCGGCGCGATCATGGCGATCGGCGCGGTGTTCGGTGCACTCAACACCATGTATGCGGCCGTGGCGACACGGGCGCGTGAGATCGCGACGATGCGGGCGATCGGTTTCCGCGGCGTGCCGGTGGTGACCGCAGTGATGCTGGAGACGATGCTGCTGGCCCTGCTCGGCGGCCTGCTCGGTGGGCTGGTGGCGTGGCTGGTGTTCAACAACTACACCGTCTCCACGCTGGGCAACAACTTCAGCCAGGTGGTGTTCCAGTTCCAGGTCTCGCCGCAGCTGCTGTGGACAGGCTTGAAGTGGGCGCTCGGCATCGGCCTGGTCGGCGGCCTGTTCCCGGCCCTGCGCGCAGCGCGGCTGCCGATCACCACGGCGTTGCGTGAGACCTGAGCGATACGTTTGAACAACGCGCCTGCGCGTGATCGCGCACGCGAAATAGCAACTTCGGAACCGCACTTGCAAGAGTGCGGTTCTTTTTTTGTGCGTGCGTGTTCACTGCACGTTTAGCTGCGGAGCGCGCAGCTGTACGCACGCTGCGACGGCAGGTCGTATCCACTCAAGTTGCTTCGCACCCCGCCGCTATTGCTGCCTCGGCCCCACGCGAGGGTGCTGTTTGGTGTGCACCTCACGACGATGTGAAAAAGGTTTCGTCTGAATGCGTGGTTTTGTCAGCCATCGTTCATTTACAGCGCTTTTTACGCTTTCAAATGAAAGTAAAAAATTTGAAAAGTCATTAGACTCCCGCCCCCCACGTCGTGGTGTGTTGTTCCCCACGCCGCCCCAACGGGCGAATGTTTTTACAGAGAAAGAGAAACGCACGGATGTATTTGAAGACCAATCCGCTGCGCAACGCGATCGCCATCGCGCTTGTCGCCAGCTGCAGTGCCCCCGCCTTCGCACAGAGTGCCGATGACGGCACCACCAACCTGGATCGCATCGAGATCACCGGCTCGCGCATCCGCCAGGCCAGTGTCGAATCGGCCCAGCCGGTCGTCGCGCTGAACCGCGCCGAGATCGAGAAGAAGGGCTACGTCAACGTCGCCGACATCCTGCAGGACGTCACCGCCGCCGGCTCGCCGAGCATGAGCCGTGCCTCCTCGCTGGAATCGGGTCGCGACTTCGGCGGCATGTACGTGAGCCTGCGCAACCTGGGCCCGGAACGCAGCCTGGTGCTGATCGACGGCCGCCGCATGGGCGTCAGCGCCGGCGGTTACTCCGATCTGGCCTCGATCCCGTCCTCGATCGTGGAGCGCGTGGAAGTGCTGACCGACGGTGCCTCGGCCCTGTACGGCTCGGACGCCATCGCCGGCGTGGTCAACATCATCACCCGCAAGAACTTCGACGGTGCCGAAGTCAGCGCCTACGTCGGCCAGTACAGCGAAGGCGACGGCCAGAAGACCGCCTACAGCGCGACCTTCGGCAAGACCTTCGAGCGTGGCTGGGTAACGGTGGGCGGCGAGTACACCGACGAAGATCCGGTCCTGGGCGGCGCACGTGAGTTCACCGCGTACCCGAATGGCCCGCGCCACACCGGCGACGGCCTGAGCGGTGTCACGCCGTGGGGCTACGCGACCGTGGATGGCAAGAACCTCAGCGTGGGCCCGGGCGGCGATCCGACCCAGCTGGGCAATTTCAAGCCGGCGGACAAGGCCAACGACGCCAACACCAAGACCAACATGAGCCTGGTCACCGGGCTGCAGCGCAAGTCGGTGTTCGCCAACGGTGGCTTCTCGATCACCGATGACCTGCGCCTGGTCGCCGATGCGCTGTACAGCGAGCGCGAGTCCAGCAAGCAGCTGGCCGGCTACCCGTACCAGAGCACCGGTTCGCGTGCGCTGCTCTCCAAGGACAGCGCGTTCAACCCGTTCGGCCGCGACGTTGCCTTTGCGCACCGCACCGAAGAGCTGCCGCGCGGTACCGAGAACAACCTGACCACCAAGCGCGCCAGCCTGGGCCTGGAAGGCAGCTTCGAGACCGGTTCGCGGTACTGGGACTGGAACGTCAGCTACATGTACAACCGCAACGAAGGCGAGCGCATCGGCACGGGCAGCATGTACCAGCCGAACGTGAACCAGTCGGTCGGCCCGTCGTTCCTGGATGCCAACAACGTCGCCCATTGCGGCAGCGTCGGCAACGTGATCGCCGGCTGCACCCCGTGGAACCCGCTGGCCCCGATGGGCTATAACGGCCCGGGCTCGCTGAGCAACCAGGACGTGCAGGACTTCCTGTTCACCCGCTTCACCGACACGATGCAGAGCACCACCAAGGTGGCCAGCGCGAACATCTCCGGCTCGCTGTTCAGCCTGCCAGCCGGTGACATCCTGGGTGCACTGGGTGTGGAGCACCGCAGTGAAGAAGCCAGCTACTCGCCGGACCTGATGGTCCAGAAGGGCCTGATCGCCGGCACCACCGGCCAGCCGACCCAGGGCGATTACTCGCTCAACGAGGTCTACCTGGAACTGCAGGTCCCGCTGCTGGCCGACATGGCCTTCGCGCGTGAACTGTCGCTGGACATGGCCGGTCGCTATTCGGACTACAACAACTTCGGCTCGACCACGAACACCAAGTTCGGCCTGAAGTGGAAGCCGATCGACAGCCTGCTGGTGCGCGCCACCTACGGCACCGGCTTCCGTGCACCGACCGTGGAAGATCTGTACGGCGGCACCACCAGCACGCGCGATTCGTACACCGATCCGTGCGACACCAGCTTCGGCGCGGCCGCCAACAATCCGCAGGTCCTGGCGCGCTGCCTGGCCAACGGTGTCCCGGCCAACTTCCGCCAGCTCGCCGCTGACGGCACCGCCGCGACGGTACCGGGCCAGCAGGGTGGCACGGACTTCAGCTCGGGCTCCAACGCCGCACTGAAGCCGGAAACCGCCAAGACCTGGACCGTGGGCGTGGTCTACAGCCCGGAGTTCGTCTCGGGCCTGGACCTGAGCCTGGACTGGTGGAAGATCCGCATCAATGACGTGATCGTCGGTGAGTCGGCCACGGACATGCTCAACCAGTGCTACGTGCTGGGTGTGGATGCCGCATGCGACCGCTTCACCCGTGCCAAGTCGGGCCGCACCATCGGCCAGGTCAACGGTCTGGACCGCACGCTGTTGAACGCGGGCTATCAGGAAACGGCCGGCTATGACCTGTCGGTCCGTTACCGTCTGCCGGAGCTGGCGATCGGCAAGTTCGCGGTCTCCTGGAACACCACGTACGTGGATTACCTGGAGCGCAAGAACGACAACGTCGACACCACGCCGGTGCGTCAGTACACGGGCTGGGAAGGCAACTTCCGCGTGCGTTCGAACCTCAACCTGGACTATCAGTACGGCAACTTCGGCCTCGGCTGGACGGCGCGTTACTACTCCAGCATGAAGGAGAACTGTGCCTACACGACCGAGTGCAGCAATCCGGGCTTCAGTTCGGCGTACACGGGCCGCCAGGGCGTCAACAAGGTGGGTTCGAACACGTTCCACGATATCCAGGTGCGTTATGTGCTGCCGTGGAATGGCACGGTCTCGATGGGCGTGAACAATGTGTTCGACCATCAGGGCCCGATCATGTACAGCCAGCCGAACAGCAGTTTCACGTACTACGGTGGGTTCGATATCGGCCGCTACATGTACATGAAGTATCAGCAGCGTTTCTGATCGGGTTCGCCTGATCAACCTTTTCTGATCTGCGGCTTACTCTCTCCAAGCCGCTGAGTGGAAGTAAGACGGCGCCTTCGGGCGCCGTCTTTTTTTTTGATCTTCGTTATTGGAGCAATGGCTCTTAGAGTGACGGCCCTTAGAGCGACGGCCTTCAGAGCAAGAGCCTTCAGTGCTGGACTCGCTCTGGCTTGGGCGGGCACGGGTGGGTTGTCGGGACCCGCTGCAAGTACGTCCATGTAAGCTCATATGCCGCCATCCATGGCGGCATATGGTCCCGCC